>NZ_CP031094.1 GCF_004851605.1 Hydrocarboniclastica marina | reverse complement strand
GTAAGACAAAGCGCCTTAGCGTGGGTCGAAGGGATAATTTTGAGCCTTCTCGATTCTTGCATCATCTACACTCCCCGACTCCAGCCTTTGCTGTGTTCTTTCCAGGCTGTTTGAGCGTTCGCCATAAATGTCGGGCATTGCGTTCGGGTGACCCGCACCGGTTAGATCATCCAGATTCATTTCGTTGGCCCCGATCATCCCTTCATCCGTTAACAGTGCTGTCCATTCACTCAAATCAATCTGGTCCCAATCCAGATTCTCCAGCTCAGTGAAGCTGATCCCTCCACATTGGGGGTTTTTCGCGGATCCGAACCCGTTCGCACCTCTCAGTTGTGGCACAGCCTGCTCCATCACTATCCGGGAAAGTGGTGAATTGTAGCAACAGAAAGAATAGCGATACTCAAAGCAGGCGTAGGCAAGGCAGCCGAATGTGGACGGGGCGACGCAGACTTTCTGGTCACACCAGGATCCCGTTGGAGTGCAGGCCTTCAGTTCTCTCTTCACTGCCAGCTCTATTTCTTGATCTTCACACTCGTAAATTATCTGAAGGGCCATGTAGGTCAGCATCACGGCACTGTACACGCCCATTACCGTGCCCAACATGTTCCCAGCTGTACCCATAAGTTGAGTGGCTTGACTGGCGCCTTCTTCCGCCGCTTGCTTTCCTGCAGCGTTACCCGCCGCAGCACCGCCGCCACCACCACCGGCGCCGGTCGCCCCGCTAACGCCTTGCTCAGTGAAAAACTCGGCAAGCTGTTGCGATATTTTCTCCTTCAGGCTTACAAGGAAATCTCCAACCGGTTTGGTGATGTTTTCTGCGATCGCTTCTTTAACGGGGCCGGTGACCGTTTCAACTGCCGATGTGAACGGCTTGGTTAACTCCGTTACGCCGTTAACTACTGGATCCCTCAGCGCTTGATAAGATCCCCGTGCCGCTGAAAAAGACATGTCGGGGTTGATGCTCATGAACGAAGCGTCCATTACCCCAATTGAAGCCATCGTCCGGATGTATTGCCCAGGCCCTACCTCTACCGGCTGGTCGCAGCAATCGACAGCGTCGACACCCAGCTCAGGTAATCCTACTTTCTTGCACCAGTAATCGTCGCCGGCAAAGACTTCACAGTTTCTGTTCTCCTCAACATCTACCTCTTGGCACTGCCCATCCATGGCCATGAATTGTGCGGCCTGTAGAAGAGTTGCTGCTTTCGTAAAACTGGTGCTTTCGGTCTGCGGGCTCGATCCGCACTCGTCACCCTGGCACAAGAACTCGCCGTCGCACTGGATGTCTTCTGAACTATGGTAATCAGAGATCTCGACTGTTTTTCCGCAATCCCATTTCTCAGAGGTGACGTAGCAACGCCCGCTTTGCTCACCTTCTGTGCCTTCGATACATTCGCTGGAAATAAACCGGCATTGATTGTCATCTTCAAACTTTTTGCACGAGGATAACTCCCCTGCGTTTTCGGCTTTTTCAATGGTTGGGCAAACCTCTACCCCTTCCCTGTTAATGAAACAGTCGGCCTGGCCATAATAATGGTCAAACTTTGCCTCTACAGAGACCTCTTTACAGAGCCTGTTAACGTCTACCGGGGCCTCGGAAAGGTCGGACGCACAGACTCTTACCCCTGTGCTGGTCATTGTGCAGCCGTTTTCATCGAGCTCAGGCATCTGGGTACACTCATACCCCCCTTGCACAAAGCCATCGGCCGTACTTTTTGCAGAGCCAATGCAGGTCTCCGTTGAAGGGACCCAGTTGTCGCGGCTTATGATCTTCTTTGGGTCGTAGTTAATCTGCAGACGAGCGTAGGCTTCCCCCCGACCCGATATTGCGGCGCGGATCCTGAAGCGGACTACCGCCCCTGGTTCCACATCTTTGAAATGAGGAGTCACGTCTACAGAAAGCGACTGCTCCCAGTTTTTACCGAGCTCACACCTTCCACCATCGTCCAACGGAAAATAATCCTTTGGCCCTTGCCAAACCTTTTCTTCAGCCCCTTCTTCACCGAGATAGATCTGCATGTGGTCGTCATACTTTGCATAGACGATTCTCGCGCTGGTGATAGCCTCCGGATTAACAACGCGATAGCTTGTGTGTTGTGTTTTCTCAACACAGTTCCCGCTCCAGTAGTCGTCACCAACTTTACCAATCCAACCCAGAAAGCAACTTCCATCATCGCAGTGCTTGATATTCAGGTTGTCTCCCTGGGCTATCTCAATAACGTCGGTCGAATAGTCGTGGGAGATTTTGCACTCCTCAGAGTCATCCGTAATTCGCTCACAGAACTTATATTCAGGAATCCTGACCTCATCTTTCTGCTCTACAACTCCTCGAGCGATTGAGCAGTCGGAAAACTCACCCGTTAGTTCTTCAGCGTTATCGATCTGCTGTCTCGACTTCTCGAAGTCTGCATCATTTCGGAAATCAACTTTCGGGCGGGAGGCCCCGTCCATGAGAATTTTATAGGCTGCCCCCATCGTTGTTGTGGGGTTATCCTGCACTGCATCTTGGTACAGGCTGCTTTGGTACGCTGCACCATCCGAGCGGAGTGAATCATTGTCAGCGGATTTGAAACGCTCTACGTCCACTTGCTGGTTCCCGGGGAACTGGAGGCTGAGATCACTGCCAGCAGCGGAGTTTGTGCCTGGATAGAGGTCTTTGATGTTTACCGATAGAGGGACCTCCTCGCCGAATTGGTTCTCCGTAGATCCCAGGTTGAAGGAGCCATCAGTGTTTTCTTTCGGTTGTGGCGTTTTGCTCCCGAATAGTTCACCCAGCGCCCTGCCCTCGCGGCCGGCTGCAATTGCTCCTTCTCGAGCATTCTCAGCTATGGCTATGATCGGCGAAATGTACATGACAATCGCCATAAGCATGGCGATCCATCTTTGAAGAGGAGAGTTAGCTGAGGGTTCTGAACGCATAGAATTAGCTCCATCTGAGGAGCTGATTCTATGCGCTGCAAGGCGTGGGAAGGCTGGAGTTACAGTGCTTTTTTAGGTGAATCTCAGGGGACCGTTGCGCTGGGCAACGTCCCCTCAGAGAGTGTTGCAGCAGTCGTTGAGCCTCCATAGCAGATACACGGGAGTCGAAGCTACGCCCGGAATTGTGCGTCCTAGCCCCCAGCGAACAGTCGACTCACCGATCACATGGGCTCTTTCGGTCTCTGCCCGGGGGTACATCATCGACATCTTGTACTGGGTTTTGGGAAGCATCGGATTGATTATCGGTTCACACTGGGCAGCCTCGCCCATGGTCTGACGGGCAAACCCTTTTCGATGCAGCGAAGCAATCAGCCTTGTACTCAGCAAACTGGTGTCCCGAAGCACGCCACCGGCGCCATTTTGAATGCCTGAGAGCGGGTAAATGCTTCCCCATGAGCCGGCACACCAGAAGAGCGAATTTAACGGGTACCCAGCTGTCGCGGCCGCTGCATCAGCTGGACATGCAGCAGAAGCTATAGGGTTGGCCACCATGGCGGATTCCGGGGTTGTGAAAAAGGCGAAGGAAGAGTTATTCCAAGCTGGATCGATCTCGGAAAAATACATCAGGTCGAGGTCTATCCACCCGTCATGGCATGATGATGAGGAAAATAGCTGCATGATCATGAAGAGCGGAAAGCTGTAGTAGTGGTAGTGGTAATAGGACTTCCCAGTCTTCGTGTCGTCCGGTTGTCCTCCCACATTCAGCTTGTCGAAGCCTAAAGAGACCCCCCCAAGCACCGATGAGCATCCGGCCTGACGTGGAAACTCTATCAAGCGTGTAGGCTCCCACATCGACATGACCAGACCAGGTTCCGGAATGCCATTAGGGGAGCATGAGCAAACCGAGCTCGAAGACGCTTCGGGAGGGTTTTCACGTTCTCCAGTCTGCAGAGTGACCCCGGCAATTTTCAATGGAAAAAGGCAATCCCAACAGACATCGGTGATGAGAGACTCATCAATGATTTGAGCGTCTTCACACACTGCAGCGGCCGCAGGTTGAGTCAAGCCAGCAATTATCAGCATTACCGATAGAATTCTCAGAACTGCTTTAACCATCACTCAGGCCTTTCACTGTCTCTACTACTGTTAGGGGGTAATACGGTTCTGAGAAGATACTTCCATGGACATACTCGACACCATGATGAGTCGCAATGGTCAGCGCGACTTTGCTTTCGATCCAGGAAACGATTCGCCCAATACCACGATCTCCGGCCTCGAACATGGCTTCAGAAACATCGGGAATACCAGAGCTCAATAGTTCAGATCGGATTGCTAGATAGTTCCATTTGAAATCTCGCGTAAGCTTTCTAATCGATTCGCATTCTCGTGATATATCGAGACAGTAGTAAAGTCTTTCCGGCCTGATGCTGGCAACTTCATCAGCCCTTTTCCTTAAAACCAGCGGGTCAGCACACGCTGAAAATGCGATGATAAGAGGATTAGGCACTTCATCTAGAACCCTTAGGAATGAATCTCTCCAGATCTGGAAAAGAGCATTTTTATTCAGCGTTTCCTTGTTCACTGGCACCATCAGGGCGGTAGTTTCCGGAATGTTCTCTTGCTTGACGAGTTGCGGTATGAAGTCCAACAGGAAATGATCAAACTTTGGACTTTCTATCTCAGCATCCCGAAATTGCCCAAACTCATGTACAGGGAGCCTGGAACAAGTTAACCGCAAGATAGGCGGTTTTTTACCCTCAAGATGGAGCAAAGGGCTCTGGTAAATGTGCAATTTCATCGAGGAAGCACCCGGCCTAAACCAGCCCTACAGTGCAACCTCGCGAACTAGGAAGACTCCTTTATCTGCGGTCACTACTGATAGCGTCGATCTGACCTGAAAACGTTGAACAACTTCTGGAGTTAGCATGAAAACATGCATCCCCATCTCATCCACAACTTTGTTGTAGCTATCCCAGCCTAATTCTCTATCGATCTCTGTTAATAATACACTGACCCTTAGGCCCGCGGCTTTTCCTTGTTCAACAATTTCTTTCGCAGCTTCTATTTCTGCCTTCCGTAGAGGGTTCATGATGACGATGAGCTGATTAAAAGGCATGACCTCTAATTGGTTAATTTTGTCGCCTTTTCGCGCAACAAATTTCCCATCAGGTGTCTTTATGTCCTGAGTCGCAATGACTGACGGATCAATTTTGAAAACTACGTCTTCTGTTGCAGGTGGGAGCGCTTCCATTGGTTGCTTTTTCCAGACGTTATCTACCGCTTTGCTTTTAACTGCAGCCCAGTCGGTCGCTTTGATCCGCTCCTCTATCACTTCCATAAAGTTACGTTCTGAGATCGGAACGGTTGGCCCTAGTTTTCCCAGGTGACCGCTAAAACCGGAATCTATTTTGCCTAGGAGATAGCCGTAGTTGGTTAGGCCACTCATACTCGCCTCGACGCTTTGTATGCATTTATTTCCTTCCCAGCTTCCCGGGCTCATGAGAATAGCGTGCGGTACATCCTTCACCTGGTGGCGCTGGAAGATTAACGGGTTCAGGCCCACAGATGGTATTGGGTCGTATTCACGAGCGAGTCTCTGGATGTCCAATATCCCTTCCTGGACCGTTGTCCCGTCCGGTATTCCCTGAAAAAGCACCGTTAGATTCTGGTTGTTAGAAGCTTCGGCTAGCGCTTCATGCAGACCTGACTTTCCCATTGAACGGGACACTAAGAGGTACTGCCTTTGGTTCCTGCAGATCTCAAGAGCTTGCTGCTTCTGCTTTTCTCCCAAGGTTGCGTTGCCGGCTATTTTTGCGGAGTGGTCTATGGCTTCCTGAAGCTTATCCTGGTTCGCACCGGGGCTAGCGTCTCTACCTCGAAGCAAGCTGCTGAGATCGATTTCGCTGGACCTCTTCCTGCCCTGTTCGAGCGCTCGCTTGTCCTCAGGACTCAACGTATAGCCGGATGCTCCAGCTGTCGCGCAGAACAGGATCAAGGCAGCGGTTATTAGCTTAGAATATCGCATAGGCACGTCGTATCACCTGACTTTCACTGACTGGGCCCCAGTATCTGGAGTCGAAGCTCAAAGCTGCAGTGCCCATCAGCCAGTACTCATCGTCGCCAAGTACTCGCTCTCCATGGAGTGATTCTGGCTCGATCTCAAATTTATGGGCTAACGGAAGCTGACCGGTACCGAGATTTCTACCGTTAACATAAACCCCAGTTTCATCTATTTTGACCGTGTCCCCCGGTAGACCCCGAAGATATTTGACCAGGACTGTTCCATCTGGATAAATCGGGTCCAGCCCTTTCGACGCCACCATGTATATACCGTCGCGCTCAATCTCCCGATCGCCGCGGTCTCCGAGAAACCAATCAACGCCAGGTATGCACTTAACGTACTGGGAATCCTTGCCCAGAACGTAATTGGCCTCAAACCACAATATTGCCCCAACGACAGAAGCTGAAAGCAGTACTGCCTTTGACAGAAAGGGCAGCCATGGCTTTCTTGTTCTATTCACCGTCTTTTTCCCGATACCTCACCGTCAATCCGGAAGGCGCCGCATAAACAGAGCCATGATTCAGCACTATGAATCCCTGCTCCATTAGCTGGTTAGCTTGAACCTGAAGCTTCTTTATCTCGCGATCTATGGCTTGGTTGTCAGCACCATTTGGAAAGCCCTCGGCGATGCTCGTGAAGTCCACCGTCGCCACTGGGGCCCTTAACTGGCTCTCTTGCTCTAATGCTGTAATCCTGTCGTTCACCAAGAAGAAGGTGACGCCGGCGCCCAGGGCAGCCCCAAGGATCGCGGTAGATGCGACTTCAAGGATATTCACGGTTATGCAACCTTACTGCTGCGGCGCAGCAGGATGTTGATGGCTTCTTCGACAGAATGACCTTGCTTCTTAAGTTCATTGATCGCTGAGACTTCATCAGAACTTGTCGAATACAAGAGTTTCTGGAAGTCGTTGACGATAAGCCGACCGATGCCGATACCGCGCTCTGTTTTCAGAAAGACCTCGGAGTAGTGTGGTGGAGCCGTATGAACAGTCTTCAGCATGTGGAAGGCGCCATCGGGAAGGACCAGCTTCGCTTCGCGTTTGAGCTTGTCTACAGCCTCCTCGGTATGCCTAAACAGTGCCATGGTGGCTGAGTTTTCTACTATCGCTTCACCCACGGGTGACTTGTACATGTCCTGAATCGACTGGGTAACCAGGAGCACGCTCGCCCCATACTTACGGAAGCGGCGGTAGGCGTGTTCAATAAATTTTTGAACCTCAGGGCCGCCGTTCTGTATCAGGTCCCAACTTTCGTCGATGATTACCACCTTCTTGCGATTGCGATCGCCGAGATAGACCTCTTGCTGAATCTGGTAGATCAGCTGGAAAAGAACCACCTTCTGAAGGTGAGATCGACCCTTGAGCTCTTCGAGCTCAAGCACGGTGAGCTGCTTGTTGAAGTTGACGTTATTGGGCCGGCAGAAATACTTCCCGTAGGATCCTTTCGAGGTGAAGGCATATAACCGAGTTGCCAGGTCCTGGATGATTTCTTTAGGGTGCGCCGCACACTTTTCGGCGATGTCGTCGACCAACATTTCTCGGTCTTTTTCTTTCCATACCTCGGATATGACCTGCCGAAGAACTGAGATTTGAACGTCATCAAGCGGATCATTCTGAGAGGCCATGGCTGTTATAAGACCGACCAGAGCGTCCTCCTCACCCTCATCCTTTACGTCCCCAGAGTCCATCGCCCTGGCTTCCTGAGGTGTCAGTCGCTTAGAACGCGTTTCCTCACTGCCATCAATGGATACGACCAGCTCAAAAGGATTGACCGAAATATCCGATTCAGAACCGAAATGGATGAAGTCGCCGTCTACAGCCTCACACAACTTTTCGTAGGACCGACCCACATCCACGCACCACACCTGGGCGCCTTCTGACATGTAGGAAAGGATGAGCTCATTTGTGAAGAATGATTTCCCGCCCCCCGAGGTGGCACAAATCAGCATGTTTTTGTTCGAACCGGTGTCGTGCATCGAGAACGACATCAACTGGCCATTACGACTGATCAAGTTGATGTGGGGTGTACCTGTCCCCTTCCATTCTCCAAAAATTGGCACTAGAACTGCCGCCTGCTCTGCAGTCAGGGTTTTGTAGCGCCAGAGATCAGCCACTGCATCCCGGTCGGCCATCATCGGCAGGCAATTGATATAGAGGGGTAGCTGAACGAACTTGTCATCCATAAGGGTAAAGCGCTGCTCGCGCCAGATTGTCTTGGCGTTAGTTGCAGCCTCGGTGACTTCGTCTTCGTTTTTACCGAAAACCAGCAAGGAGTAGGTCATTTTGACGGCACGGTACCCGTCATTCATAGAATCGTAGAGGTTGTCGAATCCGCGCTTTTTGTCGGCAAGGATCGGGACGAGGGTCAGCATTGGCCCTTTGGCTTGGTTAACTGCCAGACCCCGCTTGCGTTCAAGAGAGTGTTTCTCTTTCTCGCTGTCGGGATAGAAGATGTTGCAACATACCGCGTACTGTTGTTTCAACGATACGTTGCCGCCTCGAAGATCACCGGCGTACTTCATCGCATCGCCGAAATAGAACGACTCCGGAAGACGCTTTGCCGAAAGTGCCTTCATGAAGGTGTCTCCGATCTGAAGATGACCCTTCTCGACAACAATGTCTTTATCGAAGTCCATCAGCTGGTCGCAGATCGGCCGTCCCTTGTCGTGGCTGACGGGACCCTGGCGCCATGAAGCTTCATTGCCCCAGTTCATAAGACTGTTCACGGCCCGGATGTATCCGTTGGCATCTAGCTCGACTGGGCTAAACCCGATGGTTTTGAGTGCCGATTCCGTCTTCTTCTTATACGACTTCAGCATGTACTCTTCCTCCGCAGAAGGGAGGTGATCTGAAATTGGGAGCTTAACGGTGATGATTACCTTGAGATCGAAGAACAGCTGCCCGTGGTGGGGGTCGACCGGCTTTATACCGCCATTCAGGAGGAATTCTGAGCGCTGCCGAATGACGTCGGCCATCAGAGGATTGAAATAGCCTGAGCTCTCCCTTAGATCCCGCATGCGGGCAAGCTCATAGGTGTAGTCGGGAGAACGGAACCATAGAATTGACACTATCGTCCCAGCCGGAAAGTCGGTGTTAATGAAGGATGTCAGTCGCTCCTCAATCTGGCCGTCTTGGCCAAACAAAGGCTGACAGGAAAACGTGTAACCGATCGATTTGTCATCGCTGATGAAGTAACCCGTCTCATCGTCATACGCCATGACCGGGAATATGGATCCGGTACGGTAGTCTTCATGTATATAACGCTTACCGGCTTTCTGCTTTACGGTGATAAGTTCCATTCTCTACCTCACTTCAGCGCGTTAAGCAGCTTTTGATTGATTGTTGTACCGGTCCCGCTCGCCTGCTCAGGTGAGCTGTTATCAATGAGGCTAGTAACGCTCATAGGCTGACCGGCTACTGCTTTCGCGTCTGAATTTTCAGAGAGCCATTCGTTTATCTTCTTCGGCATGCCTCTTGAAATTTTCCCGTTCGGTGCAACGACATAAGGTACCGCATCAATTCCGATGAGGTCTGAAACAAGACTGGCCGACTGGAGGGCATCGAAGTTACAGTTCTGGGGGCTGGGTAGCTCTTCTGTTCTCTTTTCCAACAGTGCCTGCAGCGCCCTCTCACGATCCTTTTCGCAGGCAACCCGGGCAGCGAGATCAGCACTTTTCCCGCCTAACGCCGGCAGGACCAGAATTTTGAAGGTGTACTCACCCTTAAGCTCGACCATAGCCTCGCTCAGCTTTGCACAAGCCGGACAAAGCGGATCAGTAATCACATGGACTGTGCGCGATCCAGTTCCGAGGGTCAGCGCATCGTAATCATCAAAATTCACCCCCATGGTTTCGAAAGGCAGAGTGCTGGTTGACTCATAAACTTGCTCACCAGAGATCAGCTCGTTTGCAGCCCACACGTCCGTTACCTTTCCCTGAAAGACGTATCGACCATTCTTCGACATGAAGACGAGTGAGCCATTCTGAGCTTCATAGGCGACCATGCCCTGGACTGGCATTTCTATTATCCGGCTGGGATCCAGGCCTTTCTTTGACAGGCTTTCGGGGATTGTCTCTTGCGCTATAGCCACTTGGGATAGGGCTAGCGATAGCAAAAATAGGAATCTCAAGCGCCACATAGGTTTCTGCTCCACAGTTTGGAGATCACTGTAAGGCAGGAAGGCGAATAACTTGGGTAGAGATACAGGCAAAAATGCACTGTAACTTTCGGAGAGAAGAAAGCCCGGCTAAGAGCCGGGCTTTAGGTGCTTTTAAGGTTCGGGTTCGGGTTCGGTTTTTGGCTCTTGGGCAGGCCTCTCCAGAATTACCGTTTTCTTCGATGACTCTTCTCCTGAATCATCAACTGCAGAGAGCTGAATCTCCACAGGCTCTGTTCCGCTATCGTTGATACTAATCCGGTACCCAGACAGCGACAGTTTTTCTCCGTCGACCCACCAATTGTGCGTTTTCACGTTACCGTCCGGGTCACTACAATCTGCACGAAGCAACCAGCTACCTAAGCGGTCGGAACGCTCCAGCTCACAGACAGGCGGTTGGTTTTCGTTAACCGTAAATTTCTCTTCTTTGACCGCCTTCTCTCCAAATTTGCTGGTGATCTCCATCTTTATGGTGCTGGTCCCGGCACCCAGTATGGCCTGGCCATAGCTACCATAGGAGCCCATAGGCTCGCCATTGAGATAGTATTTCCTGTCCACAATGTAGTCTCTGGGGTGACCACCAGATATTACCGGCCGAACGAGAATCTCGTAAGGATCTCGAATGTGGCGGGCGTCGCCAGAAATCACAAAGTCAGCGTTGTATGGGTCAGGCACGCCCAAGGCAATGACTTTCTCAATCTTTGCGACATTCCCCCTGTCGTCGGTGATAGTGACCGTTAGAGGGTAGTTCCCTGGCTCAGCGAACCGCAGTTTCCTGGCGATCGGGTTCCTATCCTCGATAACCTCCACAGATTTAGGAAATTCCCACTCGTAAACGGGATTCTCTAGCCGGCCACGGAAATTGACTGGTCGCACATACAAGGTTGCGTCGGCTGGGGCCACGCTCGCACTGTAACGTTCAGACATTTGGAACTCGGGGAAGTCGTACTCCCACAACCTGATACGTTGGTCCCGGACCTGCTCAGCTCCCTGTTCACGCCAGCCAACAATGTAGGCTGTATATTTGATAAAGGCGTAGGTCTCGGCCAGCTCTTCTGAACTGGGCGTATAGAAGGCAGTGTCTCCCTCAACCTCGGTCCCATCCGGCATGGTGAAGAATCCTTTCACCTCATAGCCCATGCGTGCGTAAGGAAGCCCAAGATGAACCTGGTACTTATGCTCTTTACCAACTTCTGCTACTCGAGGGCCATAGATATAAGTGCGTGGAGGTCGAATGGTTCTGAACTCAACACTTCCTTTATTCTCAGTCCATGCGTTGCGGTCTTCCGCCGGCGCGATCGGCATACGAGCCCGAGTATGGAGTCGTACCCGGCCTACATCCTCGGCATCTCGGGTAAGAACATAATCAAAGCCGCCTTCCTTCCAAGTTTTACCAGCATCTTCAGACCACTGCATGACGACGTCCCCTGGTACCAGCGGCTCGCCGTCGAATGACGCCACGGCCGTCATCTCAACCGTATCCCCGACAAAAACAACGGCAGGACCTTCTACCTCAAGCCTAGGCTTATGGTAGGAGATCACCTTAAGCGGCGGTGTCTCTGTCTGGGCTTCACTGTTCCTGTTGAGCAGCTTGGCTTTGACGTAGTAGATGCCTTCATCAAAGGTACGCTCAAAGACTCTAGGGTTCCGGTTTGTGTTATCGAATTTTTCCCAATCCCCTTGCTCTCCCTTCTGGATATACCATTCCACGTCTCCCAGGGCGGAGAATAAGTTCCGATCCATCAGCTCCAAGCTAAATACTGTACGGAAGGGGGCTTCACCAGAAATGTACCTGGCATCTAGTTCAGCATCGATCTGACCACCGTATAGCACTGTGACAGTAACTGGCTGACTTGAGGTCACCGTCTTGCTGTACTCGGGAACGGGGCTTCGCACTCTCGCTTCAGCATAAAGCCGCAGAATGCCACTGGCCATATCCAGAGCTTCAAGATCCAGCGGGAGTGAGGCATTCCCTTCAGCGTCTATAGATACCCACTCAGTAACCGGAGAGTTTCTGTCGTAAGACTCTTGCTGCACGACCCTGACGTCCCAGTTCCCCATAGTCTGCGGGCTGTATCCCTCGCTCTGGTTGTAAATGTCCCGAATGGATATCTTCAGAGTGATCTTGTCGTCGTTTAACGCGACATTCCCATCCGTTGACATAACAGGCCTCACCTCTTCACCTGGGACGGAAAGAGAGTCGAAAAAGACTGAACCTCGTAGGTTGGGGAGGTCGGTATACAGCGCTTCCACTTCATGCGTCGACCTGGTCCAAAGCGGTGTCTGATCGAGAGCGATCCTTTGATAGTTGCGAAAGTTCACTTGCCACGGGACTGCAGGAAACTCGTCCTTTTTGATCACTCCCCCATTGAAGAACTCAGAAACTCGAATTGCTGCGTTTTCAGCGTTAATTTCGACATCCAGGACCTTCCCGCCTTTGGTGGGTACCGGGTAGAGGTTCTGCACAATTGGTTCACCGCCGACGATCGTGACTTTCGGTGGTGGTGGCTCGATCGCTTCAAATTTAAGGGTTTTCTGCTGAACAAGTACGGGCGTACCAATGGATGTGTAGGCATACACCCTGAACGATGCTTGATACTCCCCGGTATAAAAAACCCGCCCCCGCGCATTCGGCGTCAGGCTCTGAGGCTCTTGAGCAAGGGTACCAGGCAAATGCTCCCACTCGAGGTAGCAGAACTTAACTCGTGACTCACGAGTAGCAAATGACTTGGCGTACTCCTCGTCGACAGTGAGGCGACAAGTCGGCCCGTCTGTCTGCTTGAGCGTCATCCTTATGTCCTGGACCGTGTGATATACGGTCGATATATCGTTCTCGAAATCGTAATCGACTACACCCATAGCGGTATTGCCATGAATTTCTCCATAAGCCTCTCCCACTAGGTGTTGGGAACCATCAGAGTCATAAACGTAGGCCCTGTACCCAAGACCCATAGACCCTTCATGATCAATGGTTCCGCGCAGGGTTGGGTCTCCGTATGTACTAGGTTTCAGGGGAGAAGGGATGTCAAACCAATCAATCCAACATTTTAAATTATCAAGAACCCCACCGGTCTTAGCGTTGTTCTTTGAAGCCTCCAGTTCACATTCGTCCTCTGTTCCGGAGAGGGCGCGTATAGCAAACTCATCGAAAATTCTCGTTGGGTTTAAGTCAGGGTTTTCAATTTTCCCGTTGAACGTCCACGCATCAACAGTAACAATCGACGCAAGTTCTCCATCTCCACCAATGCTTATGATCACATCGCTAACTGAGGCCTCTCCCGGGTATGCCGGACTCATGGGAAGCTGGAGAACACCATCCATTAGTTCAAAGTCATAGCGAGAGTGGACTTGCTTATACTCGCCAGGTGAGACTTCAACCCCATTAACGATGAAAGACAAGCCAGCATCTTTACGAACTCCCGCGTATATCGGTCTGATGCCACTCATGACCTCCCCATTAACGACAATAGGATTCGTTACGAAGGTATCTGACCCATCACTCCAGTGAAAGGGCCTATCAATCGCTGGGATTGACAATTTGTTCCCTGAACGATGGGAAAAAAGTTCAGGCAGGTAATTTATGACAAACTCGTTCATCGAATTATTCCCCAAACCATCATTAATGCTCAGGGATAAGGTATAAGTTCCAGGCCAAACCTTAGGAAGACTAACACTTAGGTTTTCGCCTTGGCCCTCACTTACTTTTTCGACAAGAACACATTCCTCAATCCCATCAGTACCTGTCGGCGAGTCAGTAAAACCATCGGGGCAAACTCTGTCAGGCTCTTCTGATTCAAGCTTGTGGCATGTCCCACCTTCAAGAACCCAGGTGCCATCTGAACAAGCCTCAAAGGCATCTTGGAACACTGTCCGCCAACACTCTGTACTGTTAAGGTTCCAGCCCGAGTTGCAAACGTACTCGACAGGTTCCTGCGCTTCGGTAACGCAGGTGTTTGATTGAAAAGTAAACCCATCGGGACAAGTTGGATTAACGTTTGCTACAGACGTCTTTGTGCAACTACCGCCCATTGGGCTATATCCAGAGGGGCAAGTGCCCGCGCCACTATATGGTTCTTCATCGATCGTCCAGCATTCACCGCTAGAGTAGCTCCAACCACTATCACATACCTCTGAAGGAAGTTTTTGCTGATCAAGTTTACACACTTCATTGGCCAAGTAATAACCTGCCGGGCAGGTCTTTGTTGGAGCAGCTGTAGAAACATATAGGCACTTACCCCCAACCATTTCACCGTTCAGGCATTTATCGGTGGTTGAATACCAGGCGCATACATCACCTTCTTTTGTACCGCCATAACAAGAATCATCAATTTGAATTGGCGTTAACGTCGGGTCATAACTATTTCCGACCATGTAACCGCCAACAGTTGTCGCAGGTGGCGCATTGGGGTTTCCCGACTCATACCAAACGGCGCACTTAGTCGTTTCATCAATTATCTTGACATCACCTAAACCATTGGTGAGATCCAGACACTTTTTACGTTGTTCTTCCGGACTAAGGCTAAGATTTGTATCGCTAGGCTCTCCATACCATGCACCGCCACCTTCCCACTTGAGTTCACAGTAAAGAGGAAACGTTTTTTGGCCCTCAAAATCTGGGCAATTTTTCAGTGGGGTGACACTATAGGCCGTTCTTTTTTGACACATATCTCCTATATCGGTCGTCCCTTCAGGGCAAATCAACGGGTTCTCTACTAAGGTATTTTCACACTTTCCAGTCGTAGAGTTATACGAATAACCGCTAATACATGCGACAGACGGTGGGCGGGTTTCACCGCTCACACACTTATTTGTGATAGGGTCAAGAGTGTAGCCCTCGCCACAAACAAGGTTTGGGAGCTGTGTCAGTAGCTTCCCGCAGACCGCGCCTTCTTCCAACAGCGCAAATCCGCTGGGGCATACAGATGATGTTCCAGTAGTGATCTCTTTGACACAATAATCAGGATCTTGATAATCTGAACTTCTTTTCCCAGATTTTACTATGTATCCAGCTGGACATCCTGGTCTAGGTGGAGCTTCGAGGGCGCCACATCTATGGTACCTGGAGTCATATTGCTCTCTAAACTGCGAACCAAACCCATACCCATCACATGAATAACCAGTGATAATTTCAGGCGCAGTTCTCGTTGACTCACAACTTCCTTCTCTTACATAAGTGTATCCTGACGGGCAATTTCCATAGTTTGATGGGTACCAGCGATTAGTTGAACAGCCATACCAGCTACTAGAATCGGTACAAACTGCGAGCGGTTCCTGACCATTTTTAGATGCATTACTCGCCTGCCATTTCTCTCTATATATCTTTGTCCCAACACATCGGTTAACTCGCCACGCGTCTTTAGTCATGCCGGACGGGCATACTGTGGATGTTTTCTGTCTACACGCGTTTCCAGTACCATAAGAGTATCCGCTAGGACATTTCTTTAGCGGTGTAGGAGTTCTTTGCCCAAGTATATTATCCGTTAGCCTGTAGGTACAATATTCAGGCTTACTGTACCATCCCGAACTCGTAGCTGGGTAATAGTTGCTGTGCGGTAGAGGGCATGCTTCTCCAGCTTTCTCATCCAAGACTTTGCATAACTCTCCTATTTGCTCGGTTCCTGCCGGACATCCGTAACCTGCTGGCTGGCTTTCAGTTTTCACGCATTTGCCAGATTCTTCGTTAAATCCTTGCGGGCAAGAGTACTCAGCTTCAATGACGGTTTTCTTTGTGCATTTTTCTCCATTCATAGTCCAATTTTCTGGACAAACGGCATTAGCCATCGTCTCTTCATATTTCTCGCATGTATTGTTCTCACTGTTAAATGTATATTCTGAGGGACACGCTTCGATTGCCCCAGTCACTTGGTATCTTTCACAGGTTATTTTTTCGTTGGCTCCTGGCTGCGCTTCCTCCACAACCATTTTCCAGCCCTTAGCACATTGTAGCTCCTGCTGAACAACTGTTATTTTTTCGCACGTTCCTTCTTCACTTCCGGTTGTATATCCTTCAGGACACTTGTTGTTCCACTCAGTGACAAGTCCGCTAATCTCCTCGCCATTTTCTTTTTTAAGGGTTGCTCCCTCTAATTCATGCGGCAATGGTATTGCACTGTCAACTTTATAAAGCAGTGCTGACAAGTCTAATTTCGGCTGCATGACATCGTACAATGGCGTGACCTTAGGGCCCTCTTCGCTTGCAGCTGCGTCCATGTACAATAGGCTCATCACCGCTAGTATTGTCACGAACCTGGCTGATTTCCTGAGCATCTGAAATACCTTAATACCCGATAGTTTTGGTGAATTCTACTGCCGTATAGCGAGCGGTTCGGGAGCGTTACATGCGTTTTTTGTACACAACTTAAAAAGCCCCAGAGATTGCTCCCTGGGGCCAGTAAACTTGCTTATAGAAGGGCTTTGAGCCGCTCTTACAGCCCGTTGTTCAGAGTCATAACTAGAGTGGACGCCTTGTCAGCATGCTCGATCATTGCTGAAACAATGGATTCGATAATCGTCGGTGTATTGTAGAGGCCCATCCCACCGCCGATGCCGATTGCGAATGAGATCAGCGACTGGCGAGCAATACCAGCTACGATGCCAACGACTACGATCGCGCCGCAGATTATTCGGCCCAGCGTGCCTTCAATGTTCTCTTTCAACCAGATCCACACGTCTTCAAAGGCTGTGCCGCCAGTACCAGCCATCGCCTGCTCAGGCATAGCGACTAAAATGCTTGTCGCACAGAGTGCTAAGAAGGCCATGGTGACTTTTTTCGTATCTACTGCAGTGTTCATACTTTCCCTCGGCTAACCAGTTATGTTCGGGTTACACGCACTTTACTTACCTCTGCCCAGGGCCCTATCTAGGTTGCTGAGCTTTTTTTTACATCTCAGGTTTTATTTCTCACCAGAGAAGAATCTTTGCTCTGGATACTCCGCATCCTGGCCACCTGCCTCTTTCTTTTGAATTATTTGAAGGGGTTTAATCGATGACTGGCTTGGGCGCTCCTGATTGTCATAGACCCAACGCCTTGGCTCTATCTCCGTATAGACATAGCTCGAAATATTCAGATTCCCGTCTGTATCCTCCCAAGGGCTGACCCACACCCGCATAACCTTGGCCGGCGTGCGTATCGGTACTGGCTTAGCAGGAGTTGTCGGGGCCACGTACCGGTCTTCGATGATCCGTACCTGGTCTTCTGTTGACTCGTTGCTTTGACCTTTCGAAGCCACGACATTCCCATCCTCATCAACGGGGCGGGGGACATTGCCGTTATTGGTAAGCTCGTATACATCCCGAGCTGACATGCAGCTAACTCCGTCCGGGATACCACTGCAGGCATATTCAGACTCGCCAAAGGAGAACACGCTGCAACCTTGCAATGTCGTCGCTGCCAAAACAGATATGACCATTAACCGCATTTTTCTCGATGCTTCGTTTGCCATTTACGGCTCCTTACTGAATCTGTAGTTTCGCGCCCTTGACCATCACCACATCAATCTGGCGACCGGCGTCTAGCTCGAGTACGGGGTAAATTGAATTGGCGAGCTCAAGGTAAAAGTCAGCGATCCTTTCAAGGGCAGAGCTGGCACCACCCACAATGCCGCTCTGGACGCTCTCTTCGCTGAAAGCGTCTAGATATTGCATGCTGTTTCCCTGAGGGTTTGTGTTGATGACCGGTACCGGGTTGACGTCGAACGCCCCCGCAACCCCTGACATGAACCCTGCTGTCATCGATCGTGCGATCATTTGTCCCTGTTTTGTGACCAGCCGGCCGCGCATCCCCGCTTTACCGTCTTCGCCGACGGCATATCCTTCAAGCCGCGCTTCAATTGATTTGCCATCGTCTCTGACACAGGAAACCCCTTCTGAACGGAGATAAACACGCTCGCTCGAGAGGTCACCGTAGCCGCTCATGATGACCATGCATTCTCTTACGTCTGCCAGGAACTGGTTTGGAAGAATGGCCTCCTTTTGTATTCTCAGCACAACTGGGAAAGGGTCTCTTCTGGCGCCCTGCCCTGTTGGCGCATCTAGCCCTGTCAGCAAAGTTCCCGTTAACAAGGAGCCGCTAGGGATGTAGATCCCGTCATCCTGGACGTCATCTTTCACGTCGCCTCTACTTTCGACTTCTACCACAACAGCTACATCCTCAAAGGCAAGATTGCTACTTTGTGTCTGCTCTCCGCCTTGGGCCCTGTCAGTCGTAGTATTCCTTTCATTTCCAAAGCTAGGCACCGGGGCGTCTCGGAAGTATCGGCTTGCTGCATCTTCTTCACTCAGCCCAGCTACTGGCCCGCGTCCACTACTATTCCGGGGGTCATAGTCATTAGCAGCATCTTCATCAGCGCCAGGCTTGCCTTTGTCTATGCTGGGCACAGCGATATCACCTTCGCGTATCTGCCGGGTTATCTTTTCCTGTTGCTGCCTTAGTTCCGTGTTCTCCTTGTTCATCCTGACTATGGTCTCTTTGAGCTTGGCAACCTCACGAGCCACATCTGAGCCCACGCCAGTCGACTCCTTTATCTTTTTGAGGTCCTGCTCGGCCTGTTCAAACTCTCTTTCCCTCTTCCGCAGCTCGCTTTCAACCGAATCAAGCCGAACAGCCATCGCGTCGATGCCGATACTGCGGGTGTTGTTGTCAGTTAGGACGTTGGAAATTACTGTCTCGTCCCGTCGATCCTTCTTGCTCGTATCGGAATCGGCAAACAGGTAGATGACGAAGATAAGTGCGACTGAACCTAACGCCAGGATTGACCACTGTTTGGCTTTGGGAGACATGTTTCGGAAGTCGTACGCCATGGTTATCGGCTCCCCAGAAGTGATTTCCGCTTCTTACCGCGGCTTTTTTCAACGCCATCCTTCAGCACGACATAAACCTCGGCTTTCTGACCGGGTTCCAGATACACATGAGGGAATGCAGCCACTGCCGCGACGTTGCGGCTTGCGCAGTTTGTCTCAACGAACTCGATAGGCTGATCAGCTAGGTTTGATACAACACCAACGACCGCTTTGAACTTCTGGCCGTCGATCATCTGAGCATCAGAAAAATCGAATCTTAGCCCGCGCTGATTGCACAGTGGCGCCGGCTCGGCCGAAGATCGGTTGCGCACGGCGTATCCTTGAGGGACGTCTCCGAGCGCGATTGCACGAAGGAGGTCAGTGAGTGTTTTCTCGTAAGGCTGACTCTTTTCCCACTGCTCCGCTTTCTTAGAGCCAAATCCGCCAGCAGCCATATACGCTGATTCCGGGAGCTTTATGAAAAGCTCACGGGGAGGGATCTTCTGGGGAATCATGGTCAGTGAGACCGCCAGGTTTTCATCTCCAGCCTCACGGATATAGAGTGTCACAGGAGTTGACTTATCACTGGCGAAGTAGACAACGTTTTCTTTGACCGTTACGAGAGCGTCTTTATCGAGCTTCAGAACTTTGGGGTCCGAAAACGGTGTGACGATACGGTTCGGGTGGCCCATTGAGACATTGACCAGTTGATTTTCACCGGGGACAGCGTCTATGACGTTTCGTGTTGTCTTATAAGCAGGACCTGAAGGCTCTTCGTCTTCTATAGAGGTAATTTCAGCAACCTTTTGCCCTTTACCGAGCGGTTTGGCGCTGGGCACGTCATTTCTCAAAACACTTCCAGAGACCACAGGAATTGCCGGCAACTTTGAAGAATCAAAGCCTTGCTGTTCGCTTTGACCCGGCGCAGCATCTTCGTCCGAAGCGAGATCTACCTGATTCCCACGGGCCAGGTCCGAAACTGGCACGACGGGCAACTCAACTTCTGCTATGGCATGGTGAGAAAAAGCTGACACCGCGGCCACGGCAAGAACAACAGATCGGACCTTTGCCATTTTCATATACTCCAAGACTTTATCGTTACCCTTCACGCATCTGCTCCATTCTCAGTACACGCTGGGTCTTCGGTTTACCGGCGTACGTGTCTATATGAAAAACCTGAGGCGTGTACTCGCGAACGCGGATCTTGTATTCGTAGGTCCGTTCGGATCGTTGAGGCTTTTCTGAAGATGAAGCTGTGGCGTACCGGTACCCATGAACAAAGACCTTGTCAGTGGCTATTTCATAATTAACCGACTTGATCTCGAACCGCATAGAGACGCGGTTATCACGGAGGTCCTGTGCCTGCGCCTCAAAGGCCTTGATGGTTTCGTTGTAGATCTCAGGAGCAAGAAGAGGCTCGAGGCGCTCTTGGACGAAATCCAGACTTGAGGGGTTCAGGTTGCCGGTGAGCTGCGCGAGGAAAGATCCCCAAGCAGTTTTATAGTTCTCAGAAGCAGTTGCTGACTCAACCCAGGCGTCATCGGTCAGTGTGACTGGAGTCAGGATGATCCGCTGATCCTTGCCCAATAATCCGGATACCGCGATGAAAGTCGTCAGTACAGCTATCGCCAAGATGATTCTGAGCCACCGGTTATCAGAGAGAAGCTCGTTAAAAGACTTCTTAAACATCTGAGCATTCATGGAATGAGTCTCTTGATGAAGGGGTTAATCATGGACTTACCCTTCGTGACGGGGATTCCTATGTGGTAGAGGATGTGTAGAAGAAACCCGTCGGGATGGTTTTCCCGGTACCTTCGGTAGAATTGGGTCACCACAAAACCAAGGATGCTGCAGATAAGCAGCTCACCCAGGAACATCCCAACAACAATACCCAAGAGGAGTGGCGCCAGTTCATCGGCACTCCAAAGGAGGATATGAGGGGGCTCGTCGACACGTTGAGGTATTTTTTTCGGCTTTCTCATCACAATCTCCGGCTACTGATGCGGGTATTGTGAATCACGGCCTTCCGGGGGTTCGGTAGGGTTCCTGTTAAAAAGACGCGCTATCCTCCGGGATGCGTGGTTTACCAGGAACTCAGGAAGAAATGACCCCTGTTCTAGGGGCCATTCGGCTCAGATGCGCTTCTGGAGGTTTCCAATGGCTATGCCAGCGATGATCGCGATAATCATCAGGGCGGCAGGAATGTAGATTGGGTCTATTGGGACTGGTGCAAAGAAGGCGAGCAAGACTACAGCTACGATCGTGGCCCCTGCCTTGATGCTGTATCGATGAATTACCGGACTGGAGTAGTCGAAGTTTGTTTTCTTTATTTTCCAGGTCATCAAGCCATCCCATGCAGCTGGAAGCAGAATTATCAGGATATAGGGAAGCCAGCTCAAAAGGAGCGCAAACCTGGTCATAGTGTGGTAAACGGACTTTTGCAGCGACTCGATCCGCCCTTCCAGAAAGCTGAACCACCAGTCCGCCTGGATAGCGGATTCAGCCCGCTGCTGTTCTGTTGGAATCAGAAAATCATATACCGCCTGCCACATTCCAGTTTCAATTGTGGCCGACGTGTACCAACCGGTAGCTTTCCCCAGAATAAAGTCGCGGTGCTCTAGGCCTGACGAGTTCGCGATATACGCAGCCTCTTTCTCGATCGCCTGCTGTGCCCAGTCGCCCGGTATCAGGGTGGCTATGAGCATAAGCTCAATGGTCACGACCAGAACAACAAAGAAGCCTCTGCTCACTGTTTATTCCTCCAATGTACTGTTTCAGTGGCTCTGAACACAGAGCATCATAGGCCGCGCTAATATCTTCACTTTGTGGTGCTGCTGAGTTTTCTGCTGCAGCAACAAAAGTGATCTTCAACGCGGCCGTAGAAGGGCGGTAAGCTTTAAGCAGCCCTTCGACTAAACCGCTTATGTAAAGGCTATACCGGGCCGAATCGTCTATCTGACAAGGCAGGACCCCATTCTCCCGAGCCAGCCTGGTACTTCCGTCCTGATAATGCTCCAGTCCCTTGCTGATGATTCCCATTAGTGAGGCTTGGTGGCGTAGTAGTTCACGTTCTGTCTCGATACCAAGAGCCGTGACAAGCCTTGAGATCGGAAGGACGAACGAAGCCCAATTCATTTCCATAACGGACGCCATCCAAGATATGCGCCGACTGGCTGACTTCGCCTCAATAATCAGAAATCTTGCGCATGCTTCTGGCCAGACGAGGTCGGCCTCAAGATAGTGGTTCAGCCTGGCATTCATCATGCTGCTGCCTTTTTGTTTTCGACGAGAATGGGCAACCGTCCTTTCACGATGCGCCCGCCACTAATTTTCGCTAGGTATTCAAGGTTTGGGAGCATGCCCAGTAGCTGAGGTGCGATCAAAGGCGCCTCTTCTTCCATCAAACGTTCCCCATGGTTCCCGCCGAAGAGAGCTGGATCTTCGCCATGCGAGCTCATTCCCTGTGTCCGCATGACGTATTTGATACGCGTCATTGGCAAGTTGTTGGTGATGTATTCTTGAGTCTCTGAATCGATGACCCGGAGTGAAATACTGTTGTTTATGTTCCCCAGTACCTGCATGGCTTTATCTTTGTTGCCGAGTCGCGCTGAGAAGTCGGCAATAGTCTGGGTCGCCACGAACAGCCGGAGCTTTGCTCCACGGCCCTTGTTCAGGATTTGTATCAGAGGATCGTTAATAACCTCCGCACACTCATCGACGAAGATGTTTACTGGCTTGAGGTCTTCTCCGTAGTTGTATCGGTCACCTGCGACCGCTGCGAGGTCAGCCAGAACCATAGAACCGATCGCACTGCCCACCATTGAGTCTGTGAGCGAATCCAGACCTATATAAGCTACTTTCCGCTTCTCGATGATTTTACGGGTGTCATAGATGGGTCGGATGTCGTCCTGATCTGTTCTGTCAGGCGAAAGCATTGGCCCGATATCGCCTGAAGTGAGCATATTCATTAGCGGAAGCAAGGAAGCTATCATTTTTGAAAAATGCGCTTTGTCATGCTCAAACATTGTCAGCAGGCCTTCGAGGTCCGAATTCGGCTTTTTTATTTGAACCACTTCTCTGTAGAACCGAAGGGCCGCGATCGCTTTTTTGTTGCGACCGTTTGCATTGGCGACTTTAGACATAGCCTCCGCATGAGGCTCAATGAGTTCCGGGATATTCTTCTCTATGTACTTTTGCACAGCTTGAATAACGAGCCCTTCTGTTCCCCCTTCCAGGTAACGGCGCAAACGCACCAGTGATGGACGGGAATCGACTAACAGAAGCCCCTGGATAATGTTGTTCAACGCCATCTGACCGAAATCTTTAAAAACCTCGCCGCCAGAGCTGGTACCGATCAACGCAGCAATTCGCGAGGCAAGCTCAGTCGGCCGGCTAAAGTTCGCCATGGGGTCAAGCCGGATACTCTCTTCGGGGAACCCTGGATGAAACGCGATAAATCTGTCTGGCTCACCCATAAACTCACACGCTCTTCGCATGTTTTCTTTGAGCTCTTTGTCTCCCTTCGGGTCTATGACGATGATTGTTTCTTCGTTCGTCAGGATCCTTTGCGTAATGAGCAAGTCGAACAAACGTGTTTTTCCGGAGCCGGTTGTACCCGTAATAAGCGTGTGGCCCTCTACATGCTTCATTGGCTGAAAAATCTGGGACTCATTCGTCTCTAGCCCATGCAGCCACTTAACGCCCATGTCAGCGCTACCTTTCTGCAGCTCAGACCAGTCCCGCTTGGTTAACTCAAAAGCTCGTTGAGCGTGTTTGTTCTCCCAGTCGAAGCCATCGCCCAGCCACAGTTGGTCAGCTTTGCCCTGGACCATTTTCGCGACGTCCGCCAGTTCGGTGAAGTTCAATGCACTTCCCGTCAGGCCTCTGTGCCTCGTAGCAAGACGTATCGCTGCCGGCAGACGGGCAGAAGCCATCAATCCGGATATGCCGGCCATGAAGTAAAAAGGTTCCGGTGGCAAGGAAGACATGGCGTTTACTGCGAGACCTGCAGCCGCCGCGGCAATCCACCCAACGCAAGCTTGAGCCTCATAATTGGGGCGCCAAATCATCTCGTACCCATGAGCGTCGTATTTCACTCTACTTGTTCCTTATCGCGTCTTTTTAGCGTCAGCAGGTTTCCTGAGAAATCCCAGTGGTAACCTTTGGCATCTGCCGCGAGCCAAAAGTATTGCTTCAGCAGTCTTTTTGAGGCCATCGGCTCATCCAGTGCAATTCGATCAACAACGCGATCAGAGACAGATATAGCGTCATCAGTTTTCTTAAAGCCAATTAGCCAACCGCCCTCACCCACAAGCATTTGCTCCACCAGTTCTTTCGAAAGCCTGATTCCCACTTCCTTTCGGCTTTCTGTTTGGCTCTTTTTCTCTGGATCGAGCGGAGAGGTTTTATTATCAGGCGCCGGCCTTTTTTCTTTCCGGGTGTTGTGGGGTTTTTCGCGTCCGAACTTTTCGGGTTGCTCGTTTTTCTCTGCCTGGGGCATCAGATCTATTTTTTTCTTCTTTCGTACCAGCCTTAGATCCGGGCTTGGGGCGACAAAGTGGGGGTCTATGCTTTTCTCTTTAGAGACCAGATAAGCGGTAATAATCGATGAGGGCCTTCTAGCCAGCGCGATAGCGTTAATGCCGTCAAACTCTATGACCTTGCGCATGGGATTGGTGGGGTTCAGGTAAAGCAGCCCATGTTTTTCTAACTCCGCCAGTGCATCCAGTGGCTTAGTTTCGCCTCCCTCAAACGCAAAGGGATAAGCGATAGTGACGCGGCTTTCGAATATGAACCATCGGCTGCCCAGAACCTCTCCCTGCTCAATCACGGAGGCGACCAGTTTCTCTATGATTCTTCCGGCCGCGTGATTGTCCTTGATGAACTGGTGATACGAGGCTTCTGGATCAGCCGCCGTTGGGACGTGTAAAAGCTTTGCGGTGGAGACTCCCGATTTCTTCCGGTGCTTCCCAATAACCACAGTTTTCGAATGCTTCTGTTTGCCCGGGTTGACCAGGGCCTTATCGGCTGAAGCTTCGTCACAGTCAGATACATTCTTGGCTCGAGTCTCGACCTCTTCAACCGTAACAGGCGCATTCTCAATCTTTGCCGGCCGCAGCTCAGAACCCGTAATTTCATTCGCGGAAGTTAACTCAACAGCATTATCGGTCGGTGTAGCCGCAGGGCCCTGCTCGCCGTTGTCTTTTCCCGCGGAAAGAGTTTCAGCGCTTTCACCATACCCATGCTCTTCCTCATTTCCTGCTGAACATGGCTGTTCTGGCAACGAAATATCTTCATCCCCGCCTCCGAATGGGAAGTCGATATCGTCGCCGATCGATTGCAAACTGCTTATCACATCTTCTGGGCGCGTTACCTCAGCCTCGGGTTCTGATGTTTCTCCACTTGTCTTTGGAAGCTCACTGATGGGCTTTTGGGAAGGGGGTTTGCCAGATTTATTCTTATTCTTCTTCTTCGAACTCACCTTAGATGGAGCCGGAGTGTAGGATCCACCAGCGAGCATCCGATCGAGTGGGCTCATCCGGTCACCCGTGGGCATGGCCTGTATAGGTTCAGCTACCTCTGCGGCTGAATCAGGTGCGGTATTGGTATCCGGAAACTCTTCTTTGATTTGATTTGATATCGGAGCTTCGGGAGCAGCAGGGCTTGCTGTATTGGAAGCATTCTCTACTTCCGCTGCAGTAGTTTCTGGCTCCGCCTGAGCGCGGGCACTGGAAGCATTCAAAATTTCGCCTGTTGAACCGTCAACTATGGCACTTCCAACCGTGAGGGTCCCCTCGGGTAAACCCTCTTGTGCGGAGATGACCTGGCCATCCTGATTGGTTGACCAGATCCTAATTTCCGCCTCTGCTGGTTGTTCATTCGCGAACAGTCGGTCGGCCGTATCGAGCTTCAGTACTGTAAGTTTGACACTTTCCGGGTCCCGGCCCTCAGTCAAAACCTTTGGTGTAATGACCCAGTACAGATAATAGGCACCCAGCTCATCGTCCGAATCTGGCTCCTGGCCATCGATGTACTTGGGCTTGGCCATGTTCCGCTGAACCATTTCATCCGCTATCTCGTCCGGCTCATTGCGCAGGTTTACCCCAACCTCCTTTTTGACCTCCTCAATTAACTCAGGGAGCGCATGCTTCCAGACAAGGAATGTGCCTTCGGAACAATGCCAGACCTTAGCGCCTGGCTCGTTGACCTTCCATTTGCCTGAACTGATAAGACGGCGAGCAGCGCTGAACAAGTGGCGGTGTACCGGGATACCGTAGTTGAAGTCGGAACCAGTTCTTAGCTCTACATCTTGAGCTACATCACGCCGCGTGGATTCATGGTCAGCCCAGGCAACGATCTTCGCGATATGGTTGCCATCATCAAGGCCGTAGTAGGCATCTGATATCCGATAAACGATGTTTCGGTCATGGGCCATCAGATGAGTGATGATCTCGGACGGCACAATGCGATCGAAAGCACGTTGCGTAAATGTTTCATGTCGCTTGTACCGGCCTTCCCTCCATTCCAGGTAATACCGATTAATGCGGTTCTTTCTTAACCAGTCATATAGGTGGGTCTCAAGCGGGTGCCACTGATTCCCCTCCTCATCCCTTACCTCAACATCAGCAATAGGTTTGCCAGCGTCATGCAGCAATCCAGCAATACAAGTTGCTGCCCGCCAGAGAGGTTCAACTTTTCGCCTGGTAGAAGGATCGCCGTTCAAGCAGAAGATAACGTCTTCCGCGGCTCGCGCTGACCAGAACGCCACTTCCAGACAGTGTTTGAGTGCCCCGCCGCTTCCCCTGTGGTGATGGTTTTCAGAAGCAGGTAGCAAATGCACAAAACTAGCGAAGTTACGGATAACGGGCATCAGCAAACGGTCGAAATCGTCGTCAGGTAGGCCCAGTGCTTCGTTTATCTGGAGTATGCGCTCTCGATTTCGGTACAAAATTCCGTCGATCGGCTCCGCGATGATGCTGCGTGCAACCGGGGGGTATACCTCAATCGTGTCCCACTCTTTCGGCACAGCTGTTTTTGGTTTTCTAAGCAGACTGAGTGAGCAGGAATCTGCCGAGGGCAGTTCTCTCGGTAGAGCCTGCCCTGGCGCCGTTGCTCCGCCAAAAATGTTTCGTATTTTATTAAGCATAAGAACGGGACCAGTTATTTTACTGATCGCATGCTCTCACAGCGTTTTAAAGGCAAAGGGTAGGGTTACGGGTTTTTTTGCGTCCTAACGCTCCGGATGTTCATCGGCCCCGCCCAATAAACTGTCGTCGTCAAAATTTCTCCCATAGTGAGGTCTCCATGACGGCACAGAAAACGCTGTTAGTCCTACTTGGCGCCGCCGTATTAGCAGGATGCTCTAGTACTCCTAACCAAGTAATTACCGAGCGAGTCACCGTATTCGAATCGGACAACCGTTCTTACATCCATAGCATCGAAACAACCACCTTTGGCAATAAAGGCCTTGGGGGTGCGGCAGTGCTTATGCCAGGGGCTATTCACATACTTGGCGATCGGCGACCAGCTGCGGACCAATATGTGAGCGAGCAGGAAAGGAACCGCGAAACCTTAAGAAAGGTTGCGGACCTTCTCTCAGGGCATCCTGCCCCTTCGCAAATAGAGGATGAAACGCTCGATAAAGCGATGAATATCATCGCTCAGATTGAGTCATCAGATTCGGCCGAACGCCTGAGTCATTACGACATGGCCCTGTGGAAGCGGTTTTGCGGCGGCGGCGCGGAAATGTCTTCTGATGACTGGGGCCAGATGCTTTCAGTATCACTCGAGCAAATGCCGAGCTCGTTTAAGGACTCGTGCAGGATCCCTGATCTGGAGCTCGATGATGGCCTTGTGAGCCGGTTTTGCAGCTCAGAAGAGCTATCCAACCAAGATAAGTTCTCGGTACGTCAGGTTGGCGAGAAAGCCGTTTCTGCCCGCTGTAAGCAAAGCACTTAACGGGGGGTAACGATGAACGTCTACCTATGTGAAAAGCCTTCTCAGGCTAAAGATCTCGCGGCAGTGTTGGGTATTGGTAACCGTAAGGATGGATTCTTTACGGACGGCGGCCAGAACGTGGTCACCTGGGCTTTTGGGCACCTTCTTGAGCAATTTATGCCCGATGATTACGACCCCGCTTTAAAGGCATGGAAGATCGAATCCCTCCCCATTATTCCCGGTACGTGGAAATCAAAGGTCAAAAAGAGCGGTGCAAAGCAGTACAAGGTGATTCAGCAGCTCATAAACAAAGCTAGCGTGGTCTATATCGCGACTGACTATGACCGCGAAGGCGAGACCATTGCCCGCGATCTGTTGGAGAGATTTCGCTTCGCCGGTGCAATTAAGCGTGTACCTCTGACTTCACTGGATGAAATCTCTATCCAGGAAGCCCTCAGAAACACTCTCGATGACTACCAGACACGACCTCTCTTCCATGCAGGTCAGGCTCGAACTCGAGCTGACTGGCTGGTAGGCATGAACTTTTCTCGACTGTTTACCGTTATCGCCGGCCAGGCTGGAATTAGGGAAACCTTCCATATTGGCCGTGTCATCACTCCTCTGGTCGGTCTGGTGGTCGCACGGGATAAGTCGATCGATAACTTTGTACCTGAGCCCTACTATGAGCTTACAGCTGGGATTCAGGTTCAACGTGGTAGCTTCAAGGCAAAGTGGCAGCCGCCGGAAGAGGTCTGTGATTCAGAAGGGCGCTGTATCAACAAAGCCTTTGCTGAACAGGTGCTCAATGATGTCCGAGGTCAGAGGGGCGTCATAGCCAAGGCAGAGACAAAAGATCATAAATCCTCGGCTCCGCTGCCGTTCAGCCTGAGCAACCTTCAACTCTACGCGTCTAAGAAATGGGGCTACACAGCTCAAGAGGTGCTAGACACCGCTCAAAGTCTGTATGAGACGCATAAGGCTACCACCTACCCAAGAACAGATAGTGATTACCTTCCTGAATCCCAAAGAGGGGATGTCCGGCAGATATTTCAGGCAATGATCCTTTCGGATGACTCTATTTCCGGATTAGTGGCCGGTGCTGATCCAGACAGAAAAGCCCGGGCTTTTAACGATAAAAAGGTTCAGGCCCACCACGCAATAATTCCAACCCGGACCAAGTGCGACATCTCTCGCATGTCAGATAAGGAACGGAACCTCTACGACATCATTCGCCGACGTTACATTGCTCAGTTCTACGCACCCTATGAATATCAGCAAACCGATGTGGTTGTCGTTTGTCGCGAGCAAACATTTCTAACTAGCGGCCGCGTCCCGACAGCACAGGGATGGAAGGTTTTATTCGACGATCGCGATGATGAAGAGGACGGTGAGAAGGAAAATCAGCAGCTCTTACCACCGCTGAATACGGGCGAGCCTGCCCAGGTCGACATTGCGGATCTTGCCGACAAGATGACCCGCCCTGCCCCGCATTTCACAGAGGCCACGCTTCTTGCGGCAATGAAAAACGTTGCCCGCTTTGTTGACGAACCTAAGTTCAAAAAGATCCTTAAAGAAACAGCCGGCCTCGGAACGGAAGCAACTCGCGCCGGCATCATCGAGGGCGCTCTGACCAAGGGGTACATCAAACGAGAAAAACGCGTCATCAAAGCCACAGATAAAGGGCGTGCCGTTATAAGTCTGGTGCCTCATATCATTTCCTCCCCTGGCATGACCGCGGCATGGGAGCAGGAGCTCGAAAAGATCGCTTCTGGAGAGCAGCAGCTCAGCGTTTTTATCAGGCAGCTTGAGGGATGGTTGTCGAAGCTCGTCATTCAGATAAAGCAGCGATCCGCTGAACTCATCTCCAGCGAGGCTGGAAACCAGCTTAAATCACTGGCGCCGGTCACCTTCCCCTGTTTCACCTGTGGGGGCCCCATGAAACGCATCAAAGGAAAGAACGGCTTTTTCTGGGGCTGCCAAAACCGCGCTTGTGACAAAACCTTCAAAGACAGCCGTGGTAAGCCCGTCGACCCGGCAATCGTGGCTAAACCACCGAGGAATGCCCCAGATTGCCCACAGTGCGGCACAACAATGATGAAGCGGCAAGGTAAACCCAAAGACGGCAAGAAAGCAGACGCCTTCTGGGGCTGCACCAGGTACCCCGAATGCAAAGGCACCAAACCCGTTGCGACACGTAAAAGGACGAAGACGAAGGAATACTCATGATATCAGCTCAAGAACCGTTTAAGCGGACGTTACTTTGCTTGGCAATGGCCACCAGCTTTGCTGTCGTAACCGGCTGTGGTGGTAGTGATAGTGGTGACGATTCTTCCTCCACATCTAAAAACAGCTCAGGCTCTGGTAGTGAGAGTTCGATTACTCCAGAGATCAGCGTCGACGAGGCAAAAATTCGGGAAGGCAACTCTGGGGTATCAAATGTCCAGCTTCGCATTAATCTATCTGATAGCTCTGACGAAGAAGTAAGCGTTACCTTAGTAACCAAAGATGGGACCGCTACTTCAGGCTCAGACTACCGCAGTGAGCAGGTTTCCGTTGTTTTCCCCCCTGGAAGTCGTCGGCAGGAAATCGCGCTCGATATCATCGCGGATCAGGCGCTGGAAGACGATGAGTGGTTCGAGGTTGAGTTGTCTTCACCGAAAAATGGCAGATTAGGTAACCGCGGCCGCACTGCCCGGGTCTCGATTACCAATGACGACGAACAGCCCCAGGTATACTTCACCACAGCCGAACAGACTGTGGCCGAAACTGTCCGGTACGCCAATGTAACGATCGCGCTTGATAACGTCAGCGGTTTCGACACTGATATTCTTCTCAACCTGGAGGGGACAGCTACAGAGGGTGATGACTTCTCGATGAGCGAGATATCAACGGTGACGATTCCGGCCGGCTCACTCTCCGAAACCCTCGACATCGAAATTATCGGAGACGCCATTCCTGAAGGCGGAGAGACCGTTATTCTCGGCATCGAATCTGCCACGAATGCGAAGCCATCAGCTGGTGACTTACCGGCCAGTCATACCTTGACTATTGCTGGAGATATTGCGCTCAACGACACTGGCGTGACCAGTTTCTCTGATGGGTTCAGCTATGGCTTGGGAGCCGAACCGGGAACTGCGCCAGGGCAGGACGCCTCTTTTGGTCGAGATTCGTCAGAACCAGACCAAACAGATGGTCATGCAGGGTTTTCTTTCACCAAGCTGGACAACCACGGCAATCCGCTCCCTGGCTCAGCCACATCCTGGCAGTGTACGCGTGACAATGTCACTGGCCTCGTTTGGGAGAACAAAGAGCAAGCGTCAGAACCAGATATGACGATCTGGCGTTCGGCCAGCTATACCTATACCTGGTACGTTGAGGATGACTCCATTAATGGCGGAAATAAAGGTGCGCCACTTGAGTCAAACAGGCTCGATAGACGCGCTCCGCTAGGCCAGACCTGCGCTTATCTCGCCGACGACGAACGGCGTAATAACGTGTATTGCCGGACCTCAAGCTATATCGAGGAGGCCAACACACGCGGGCTGTGCGGTTTCGATGACTGGCGTCTTCCCGCAGCTACGGAACTGCGATCGATCTACAGTTATTCCAGCGATTCAGCAGTAACCACGCCGGATTCAGCTTTCTTCTCAAACTATGGAGCGGTCGATGGTGTCGCTTACTACTCGTCGACTCCCTCAGCAGATAATGACGCATCGGCTTGGTGTGTAGACGCTGCAGTTGGTGCTATCCAGCTCTGCCAGAAGAATGATCGTCAACGTATTCGTCTTGTTCGCAGCGCAGAAGGAAATTCAAAATGATATACCGATCATTCCTGGCCTGTGCAGTGACCTTATGCCTTTCGTCGACCGTCTATGCTCAGGTATGCAAGTACGACTCTATACAGCCCACAGCAAAGACAGAACGCTATGTGGTTCATGGTGACGCTACAGTGACTGACGCTGAGACCGGCTTAATGTGGTCAATGTGCTCAATGGGACAGACCTACAACGAAGGGGCGTGCAGTGGATCTGCCAAGAGTTTGTCATGGGAACAGGCTCTGCAGGAGGCCCGGGTACTGAATAATGCAGGCGGAATAGCCGGCCACAGTAATTGGCGGCTCCCGAACATCAAAGAGCTCGGTTCTTTGGTGGAATACCAATGCCATAGTCCAGCGATCAACCTGGCTGCGTTTCCAGATACGCCAAGTGCCACATACTGGTCTTCGACGCCTGATTCTAGGAGCGGGAAAAAGGCACGGAGCATCTATTTCGTTGATGGCTCAGACCTAACCCCAGATGTAAGCTCGGGCCGGTTTGTCAGGTTGGTACGGGACCGGTAAGTATTGATTCAGTAGTACCACAGCCCCGTTATCGTAAGATGCGGGGTTTTTTATTGCCTAAAATTTATCCAATTTCTAGAGCGATGATTTATAGGGTCGTTTCTTCTAATTCGGTCCCTTTTTCCACATTTTCTGTGGATATCTTTTTGACCAGTTTCAGATTCATCAGCTCGAGCTCTACGGATTATTTTCGTCATCCTCCCTGGGATGTTTGCGAGAGGCGCTGCAAGTGGTAAGGACGAGATTATGGCTTAGGGTGAGTTGCAGGGGGTTAGACATAGCTGGGGCGCCCTTGCGGCGTTCAGAGAGCCGTTCAAGCGAGACGCTAAAGGGAAGGTGTAGGGTAGCCACGTCGTTGTCGCTACCCTCAAGATGTCAATCAGGGCACAAGCTAGTAATTGTATCCATAGCTTTGTTCGCTGCTCCTGGAGCTAAGCCTTTCTCAAAGAAGAGACAGTCGAAGATCAGAATTTACTAACTCCTGCTTAACAGCCGCGGCTGCGCCGGTGAACCAGTCGAGAATCCGGGGCTGACGAATCGAGTAATTCACTTGGTTCCCTTCTTCTGCAAGTTCCCGAGCTACGGAACTCACGCTACCGATACGGTCAGCAAGGCCCTTCTCGATCGCTTCGTGACCCACCCACACAAGCCCGCTAAAAAGTGCCGGGTCTTCATGAAGGCGCTCTCCCCGGCCAGTCTTAACGGCATCGATAAACACATTGTGGGTTTTGAGGAGTACATGCTCGGTCAGATGCGCGTTAATCTCGGGGCGCACAGTACTGTAAGGGTCAGAAATGATTTTGTTCTCGCCCGCGGTCAGGATTCTCCTCTCAACACCAAGCTTGTCCATGAGGCCAGTGAAGCCGAAACCATCCATACGGACCCCGATGCTACCGATCATCGATAAGCGGTTGATCACAATCTCATCAGCTGCGCTGGCTATGTAATAACAGCCTGAAGCGCAGACATCGCCGACTACCGCAATTACAGGTTTATCTGGAAACTTGTCCCTTAACCGAACGATTTCGCGGTAGACGAGGTCGCTCTGAACGGCGCTACCTCCGGGCGAATCCATATCGAGTAGAACGCTGGTGGTGTGCTCGTTCTGGAAAGCATTGTGCAACGCTTCGATCACTGGGTTGGCAGCAACTCCACCCTTCCTCTGGATTGGTCCGAAAACATCAATGACACCAACATGGGGATCTTCTTTGCCTGGGATATCACTACTCGAGCCACCGTAAAAAAGGCCAAATGTAGCGATTGTGGTGATGACGATGTAAGTCCAGGTGAGGATCCGGAACAGGAAGGACTTCCGTTTGTCTGCGCGTAAGTCACGCATCAGCTCTTTTGAAAGGGTCTCGAACGGGTTGACTGAAGTCTCTGGTGACATCTCTCGGGGCTCTGGTAACTAGTCTGGCCCTAAGCTTAAACGCGGCCCATCGAGACTCTCTGGGGGTTCCGCGCTTTTTTTATCTGTAACTCATCTTGAGTGCTTACGATCGCGTTGTGCCTGAACGCGTGCCTTAAGAAATTCGCTGACGTTATTTACGTCGAAGTCGTATCTCTTCGCCAGTTCAAGGGCTTCACGGTACTCAGAATCTGAGCGGTAGCCATACTCTTCCCAGGATTTCTTGGGTTTCTCAACTGCAGGATTCCCTTCTCTATCCCATAGAGGCAGTGATTTCCGGCGCGGCTCGTATTTGAAGGTCACTGCTGTGATAGCTCTGCCTTCCTTGATGGTCTCGTACGAAGCCTTAAATTCGCCATACTCATTGTTGAGATCTCGAATAGCCGGCTCAAGTACGTATCGTTTAAAGTCTCTCCATGCAGGATAACGGCCTTCTAGTTTTAGCTTCTGTTTAAGAGCGTCAATGGAAAATGACTGTTTTTTCAGGTCTCTACGCTTCGTTAATAGCTCATAGATAGGTATGCCATAAGCGCTGCTCATCCTGCTGATGAACTTGATATCGTATTGGGTGAAGTGCTTCTTCAGCTCAGAGATGTAGGGAAGCATATCCGGATGAAACTGGAGTCCCAGAACGCCCTGGTTCTCGAAGTACTGCCGAGTAATAATCCAGCGGATTTCCTTTGGGTCCCCATTCTTGTCGGTAACCGTTGCCCAGCGCTCTCCCAGCTTGAGCATAGCCTTTTTCAGGGTCTTGTAGACCCCAGCCAGGTCGAGGTGAAACAGCTCACTAAACGCCTTGGCGTGGACGAAGTACATTTCGTCAGCCTTGATCGGTTGCTTTGGAAGGATTTGGGACACACAATACAGAATGATCCGGGACTCATTTAGAGTCAGCTCAAAGCCGGCATCGATCAGCTCGTTGGACTTCTTAACAATTAGCTTCCTTTCGCTTTCCTTCATAAGAAAGTCTCTGCCCTGCCTTTAAACCTTTACAGACTTTATATATTTTCTCTTTACTTTACCGGTCAAAACCGTCTCCGCAAAGCTTCATTTTCCCTTTTCATTTCAACAGTATAGATTTTCTTACTGTGGTGCATTTGCCTGCCAACTGTAGAGTAAAAGCTTGCGAACTGTGGTGCTATTGCCCAGTTGAGGTGGAGCAAAAGCCCTCTTACAGTGGAGCAAAAGCTTGTGACTGGTGGTGGAAATGCCTGTTAAGTGTGGAGCGATTGCCTGTAGCAGTGGAGTAGATGCCTGTATGTGTGGAGCAAAAGCTTGTAAGTGTGGAGCAAATGCCTGGTTTTCCCTTTTTTATAACCGATCAGCTCAGTTAATGGTCATTTTTAGCGTTAATTGTGCTGGTAACTCTGCGGATTTGTCCTATGGGCAGGCATTTACTCCACAGTTAACCAGTATTCGAGCTCCAAACGACAAAAAGACAGGCATTCACTCCACAGTTAGAACTGTCCCAGTATCGCATGGTATAGGACGCTTGTTAGCCGGCCCGGAGAGTTAGAGCACATTGTTGCTCTTAACTCTCCGGGCCGGCCCTACCGTATCCCAATGACGGTTAATTCTTCCGCCATAATCGCTATCAGCCTCTCTTTGCCGGATTCTTCTCCAACCCGAACGACTACCTCATCCTGGTTGTCAGTGTGGAGACCAAGTTTAATCGACCCGAACATCTGACGATTTTCTAAAACGAAGCTGACCAGGTAGACCACCTGATCAAGAGGGCGTCGATTAAAGCCGGTTTTGTCATCCTTGATTGAGCTGCCACTATCGCTGAGTTTGGCAGCTGGCATAGGAACATCCTTCGGCGGTTCGGGCATGGCGCCCTCCCCTTCCAGTGGATCTCCCGTTTCCAGGCTCTCTTGACCATCATTTTGCGCGTGCAGCCCCTCTTCATCCAGACCGGATCCCTTGAGATCTTGCTGGTGCTCGCGTTCGGCCTCTTGTTCCCGGTTGCCGAGCGCAGGCTGACTACTTTGATTTGATGGCTTATTCTTGTCGGCTATCTCCTGCTTGAGACTCTTCAGATACGCTTCAGCGTATTTTCGAGTAATCCCCCCATCTTCAATAATGCTCGCGCAGAGTTTGGCGCATCGATCTGGGTCCAGTTCGTGGATCTTGTGGAGAGCTCTCAGTGTTTCGACGTCACTGACAATCCGAGTTTCAGCCAGTTCCTGAATCTCTTCAGGCATTGTGAGCAGTGCGAGGTACTTCGACACGACTGATTTTGATCGAGAAAGAATTTCAGAGAGTTCCCCAAGCTGAATTGATTTGCCTGTCTCTTTCTCTGTGAGTTCCTTTATTGCTCTGTAACCCTCAGCACGCTCCAGCGGCGCTATGTCTTCACGTTGATCATTCTCTACAATCTGTCCGATAAGGATTCCGGCTTCTGATGGAGAGCTTTGATCTACCCATATCGCCAGTTTGAGTTTCCGCTTCTTAGCGGCCCTCCAGCGTCTTTCCCCTTTGATGATCCTGTATCCCTTGCTGTCTTTAGGGTGGACCCGCACCGGGTGATCTTGACCATGGTCTTCCATGGACTTCCCGAGCTCATCAATGCTTTCTTCGTTGAACTTTTTCCGGACCTGTTTTTCCGAGTAGCACTCATCGGCTTCAACCCACAGTATCTTGTCGCTCTCGGCGCCGGGGTCCTTTTTTGTCTGGATGTTGGCTACTCGTTCTTTTAGAACGCCCAAATTTCCAAACGTAGGTTTCTCGTTTTTGGGAGCCGTCTTGCTCTTCATGGTCAACTCGCTTGTCAGTGCTATAGGTATTTATTTCCGAGACTTTTTCACCAGCTTTATGCCGGTTCTGCGGATTATCTCTTCGCAAACCAACTTTACTTCTTTGGCAGCTGTCCGTGCTGAGCCTTTCGCCATTGCCCAGATCGGTATTGCCTCGCAGTTCGCTTCGTCAATTGGTGTTCGGAAAGAGATATTCTGAGGCAGCAACAAATCGCCTAACGCGTCCTCTAACCGACCTTTCTCTCTACGATGGCGGTCACTTCTTGAGGAGTATTTATTGATAATCACCCCAGTGAGCTGGATGTCATCGTTGATTTGACGAGCGATCTCAATAGAACGAATCAAGCCTTCAAGGCCATCTCGCGCAAAACCACTCACCTCAACTGGAACAATGACATGAGTCGCGGCCGTTAATGCTGCGATGAGCTTACGAGATCTTGCCGGCGGGCAATCCAGTAAGATCGCTGCGTATTTTCCAGTTTGAGCCAGGCGGCGAATATGAACTTGAGGATGCTGAAAAACAGCCAGGTCTTCGAGCTCAATATCATCAAGATCCAAATCGTTTTTCAGGCTATAGATAAGATCGGCGCCACTCTGGGTCATCACCGGAGTAACTTCTTCTAGATCGGGATTAAATAGATCGGCAGTCCGGGTCCCACCCAACTCCTCCAGATCATCTAGCCTGGTCAAGCGCGTGGAAGTGTTGCCTTGCGGGTCAAAATCTACCACCAGAATCTTTTTGCCTTCTGGAATACCTGCTCGCTGAGCCAAGTAATAGGCGGTTTGGAGCGTAATCGTGCTTTTCCCAGTGCCACCTTTATGGTTAGCGAACGCGATTATTGGTGTTGACATGTCTTGTCTGTCCTTCACTGGCGGCTGTTGAAGGTATTTTACAAGCTAAGGTGGTTATGTCCAGTGACGGACGGAAGTTTTTGACGAGCCAGAGAGGTTAGTGTTTCGCATGCGAAACGCTTTACCCTGGTAGTAGAGAAGGAAGATTTGAATAGCTGTCGCCGAAATCGTTTCGCATGCGAAACGCGGGGGAGGGACGAAAATCAGATAGTTAGGCGCAGGATTGTAAGGTCAGAACAATTACCAGTTTGCCTTAGAAATGCCTTTCAGGCTCGCATACTGAATGAGCCCGTTGAGATGGTGTCGCGTTACATCATCCTCTCCAAGGGTGAACGCTACCCCTACCCTAACGATCTTCGGAGTCAGTGCTTGAACATTTCTCACCTCTGCACTAATCCGGCGTGCCTGCGTTTGCTCTCCCAATATGTCGATATGGATTATTTGACCCCGTGCTAACTTCTGGGGATAAATAAACGATGCTCCTGCCTCACTTATATCGATCAAAGTCACCGGCGAACCTGGGGCGTGGTCAACGCTCGTGGCTTGTGCCTGAGTCCGAGGGTCGCTGATCCTTGCTAGCAGATGATCTGCTGAGTAACGCACAGCCCGCCGTTGTGCTTCGTGTGAGGTTAACGGTAAGACTGCCATTAGAACCTCACCATGAGCTCAATGATCGAGAAAGCCTCTGGAATAGCAGCTAAATAAGCAGACGTAGAGATCAGCATTAAAGAGGCAAGAACAAGCAGCGGGATCACTAAGAACGAGATCCCAATCATCACACTCAGGTTGATTGTAGTGGTCAACTAATCCCGGACAGTATTTTAAGGTTTTCCTCAGCCGCAACGGGAGAAATGCCACCGTTGAACGTATGAGGTCTTTGCCGGTTGTAGTAGTCCATCAAGTAGCCACCCACATCTTTTTGGGCCTCAGGCAGATTCCGATATCCCAGGGCCGGTACCCACTCAGATTTCAGACTTCGGAACAGCCTCTCCATCGGAGCATTGTCCCAGCAGTTGCCACGCCGGCTCATGCTTTGGGTCATTCGATAGCGCCAGAGCCTCTGACGGAACTTGCGACTGGCATACTGACTTCCCTGATCCGAGTGAAACATGACTTTCTCTGGCTGACCACGCTGTTCCCAGGCGTGATCCAGAGCTTTTACAGCCAGGTCCGCATCCGGACTGGATGACATTGCCCAGCCAACGACTCGCCGGGCGTATAGATCCAGTACCACCGCCAGATAGCTCCATCGCTGGCCGCTCCAGATATAAGTAATATCACCACACCAGACCTGGTCGGGCTGCTCTACCGCAAACTCACGATTCAGGTGATTCGGGATATCCGGTCGCTCAACGGTAGCCTGCTTATATGCGTGAGGGCCTGGCTGCTTACAGATCAGCCCCAACTCGCTCATCAGACGTCGAACCTTGAAGCGCCCGACAACAATGCCTTCTTCGCTGAGTAAACCCTTTATTGTCCGGCTGCCGGCAGAGCTGCGGCTCTTGGTAAACAGGCGGTTTACCTGGGCCTTTAGGGCCAGACGCTCAACATCCACATGGTTCCGCCGTTGGCGGTATTCGTAGTAGCTGGAACGGCTGATATCGAACGCAGTGCAGACCATTTCAACAGGCATTCGCTCACTCAACTGGTCTATCAGCGCGTACGATTCATGTCGTCCGACATCAAGAGAGCGGTAGCCTTTTTTAGTATGTCTTTCTCCTGCTCAAGGCGTTTACAGCGGGCTTCCAGCTCCTGAATACGGCGCTGCTCCGGGGTTAAAGCTTTACCCCTCGGGGTGACACCGTCACGCTCCTCGGCCAGCTGATTAACCCAGCGCCGGATAGCGCTTTCACCAATTCCCAGAGACACGCCCGCCTGGGGAATCGTGTAACCTTGATCCAGCACCAAGCTGGCTGCTTCCTGTTTGAACTCAGGAGAAAAAGATCGTCGCTTTCTGGTCATCAGACACCTCGTTTATGGTGGCGATATTACCACCTACGTTGGTGTCCGGAATCATTGAACCACTACAGATCAAAGGGAGGCATGCCTGGTACAGGTTCAGCGTCAGACTCTTGCCTCGAACAGTAGTGCTAACTAGTCCTCTCATAATTCCTTCCTTTTCGTGAGTTGACCCTGACGATTTTGCCACTCACGCCCTGCCCTCCCCCGGGGGTTTGAGCTTTTTTCTTAACAGCACAGCCGGCCCTTGCCGCAATTTCAGTTTTTCATGCCGTAACTCTGAGAATGATACTCCTCTGTACGTGTAATCTTGCGCTAAGACTAACTGGAGCCAACCTCATGCTACGCATAATCATGATTGTCATTCTCGGCTATTTCGCAGCTCCTTATATCGCAGAAGCCATTCCTGGTTCATTCAAGAGCCAGATCAGTGAATGGTCCGGTGTACAGCTAAGCTCGGCCAATGAACGTCTCGAGAGTGAACAAGCCAGTGCAAGCTGGAAAGAACTATTGCCAGAAGAGTTCAGGTCAAAAGCGATGAATTCAGTGGAGACTCTCACAGGAGGACAGGCAGGATCGATTGATGATTTTGATACTCAGGCCCAATGGTTCCCTGACCTTAGATTCGAAGAATCCACCAGGGTGAACAATGTGGGCTTTAGGTGTGATAACAAGAATTCTTTTGCTATGAGCGAGGAGGCCTGTTTTAAATGAGTAAGACCGAATTACGAAAAAAATTAGCTGCCGATCTTATTGAGGTTGCTGACAGGCTGTCGCTGGAACTTGCGCAGAGCACGGGAACGGACTCTCTCCGAGTGAAAGAGCTACTTAGTGACTGGTATAGTTTCAAGAAAACAGCAAAGTTAATCCTATACTGCGAAAGTGGTTTAACTAGCTACCAAACTCGTCCCCCTACTCTCCACTGATTCTGGTCATAGACCACTACCTTCACTTTTTCGTTCACGCCGCTACCTGGGATAGCCTCTGCTTTAGAATCTCTTCGTCGACAGGCAACTCATAGTCGATTTCAAAGGCACGAGGCATCACGTCACTTCGCATCTTGATTCGCTCAGTTCCGGAGTACTCGCTGACTTTCTGAATGGCAGAAACTGTCGCCGTAACCCAAACGTCCTCTTCCTTCCCATCCTGACCACGCGTCCAAATCTGAAATACACTCTTTGGTTCATTCATTTCCAGAAACCGTTCTCTTCTATTTTGTTCAGGTACTTTTGTTGGGCAGCCAACTTTTTCTTTAAGGTGAAGTTCGTGATCCCGACGTTGTAAGCGGCCATTGCGCATTCCCAGCCTCCGCACCTGGCTTTGTAAGATTGGAGGATGAATGCGCCGGCCAGGATGTTATCTCTGGGATTTTTGAGGTCATAGTTAAGCTCACCCCATATTTCGGGCCGTACTTGTAACGGGCCAATGGCTCCGACTATCGATCGTGCTTTTGGATCAAAGGACGATTCAGTCCCGACCATCGAGCTCAATATTTGCCAAGGGATATTAAAGGTTGCGGAAGCCTCTATTATCGCTTCGGCCACAGAACCTGCTTGCTCGTGCGGCCGCTTATATACCTTGATGATTCTTTGTTTCAGCCACTCGGGGGATACTAGCGGAACCACAAGCGAGGGTTTGTCTTCTAGATTAATGTCTAGTTCCAGAATGACAGTTTCCCGGATTGCTTCTTCTTCACTGCTGCCGAAGCCAACCAGAACTACGCATGCGATTAGTACACATAGGTTTCCTGATCTAACCCTAGCGTGTCTCATTACGCGCCTCCCTGGTCCTCACAGCGCATAGGAGATCGCGTCACCAACCCAGGCTGTTGTTGGTAGGTGGTAAGCCCCAGCAGCCCACAGCGTGACAATAACCACGTCGAGACGACCGGAATTCCAAAGGTTCAAGCTGTGTCTATGGAAAGGAGTAAGGATGGGAATGCCCGTAGGGTTGGGCCAGTCGAAAAGTAGATGGGTCAGGCCGCCAACCACAAAGCCGAGTGAACCTATAAAACAGAGATCTCCCCAGGGCAGGGCATTCCAGTCGACAAGGAAGATACCGACCAGCAAGCCAATCCAAAGCGGCACCCAGTGAGTCACAGTTCGATGTTCAATCCAGTAGAACTTGCCAATTTTCTCAATGGCATCAGGAAAGACACCGCCGTACCATCCAGCTGGGACAGCAACGCTTGCAACGTAGAGCGGAAAGCCAAGGTGATTGTGGGCGATCCCAGCGACGACTGCGCCTGAGATCATTCCTGTTATATGATGTCCGGCGCGATGCATGTTTTTCCCCGTTTCATTTACGGGTATTGTTACTCGACTTCAAAATATGCAACCGCTGGGTTATTGGCTTTTTTTGGACAGTGGGTTTCGCATGCGAAACAGTAGAGGAGGGTGGTGTGGTCGTTCTTTATGCTTCGTACAAAACTGGCTAGATCTGGATCCCTTCGAATTCGCTACCTATCCCCGCTAGCTCGTCGATTTCTTCTTGAGACAGCCTCTCTCGCGGGTCTGCAGCGCCCTGGTACAACATCGACGATCTAGTAGGTCGAAAGACCCCGTGTGGTATGTCGTTGCCCTCACCGAGCCATTTACGCAGTCTTACGTCCACTACGTGGCCTGAGGTCAGCAATATCCAGCAGTGAGGAAAGACTCTCTTTCCAGTCCGGTTGTGAGTGGCTAGCCCGCACATCCGCTGGTGCTGAATGCCTTGTTCTTCAAGCTGAATGGATATGAGATCAGAGATGCCATTGCAGTCGAGCTCAAGTTTGTCGAGGTCTAGGGCCACAAGCTCAATTTCCAGTAGATCAAACGAGTTCATAAGTGTCTCAACGTAAAAGACGCCAATCGGTGTTGGCAGTGCGCCAGCTGCCGTTCTGGTTCAACGCCATTTGGTGCCGGGTTAGCGTTTCGCATGCGAAACGCTAAAGGTCTTCACCCCTGAAGCCCAGTTTGGATGCGATAGTGTCGAGCTCATCTAGAGAAAAATACTGGACCGTTATCGATCCCATTCTTTTCCGTTTGTTGTACCGGATTGCGATCGGGTAGCCGGATTGCTCTGATAGCAATTCTTCGTAGCGCTTGATGTTTACATCATCTTGTACCGATTCACCTCGGGCGAGGACCTCGTACTGGTGAACAGGTATTTTCCTCGCAATGAGCTCCCTCAACATCGCACTACGCTTTCTCTCTGGTAGCCCAGAGACAGCACGGACATGTCCTAGCGTTATCCTGGTAGGGTTGTTGTGCCAAAGAATAAGCTCTTCCTCAGAAAGACGGCCGGCCCGTTTTAAGTGGCTCACCGTATAGGGCTGCTCAATCCCCAGGGCTTCTCGTATCTCACTGTTGCTTAGCCCTTCGTCACTCAGGAACTTGATAAGGTGAGCTCGCTGAGCATCACTTAGCTTCTGGCCACTTTTCGCATGGCTGATCGCTTCTTCAGGGTCTAAGTACATTTCCATCAGCATGAGCGTTACTCTCGTTTGTCATGTGACAAAACTACCATTGCTACCGCCGAAATGAAAAGGGAAGGACCGTATTCTTGCGGTGTTTGTCATGTGACAACTTGACGGGAGGGTATAGCGATACAGAAGGAAATGGCCGGGATTCAAACCCGGCTCATTTCATTGACCAGAAATTTAGTCCTGGATGACCGTGGGCGAAAGCAGATCAGCTTTTTCCAAGATCGAGACTAGCCGGTTACGGGCAAGCGTATTAACCAGTACACGCATTTCTGACCGGCCGAACAAATTGGCTGTGTTAGTTCCTGCCGACGCGAACCAGCCGAGCCGAACATACCCTTCATGCTCTACCAGTGCTGGGTAGCCTACATGGAAGTCATTTCGAGCTGCCTTGATTTCAAACCCAGCCGGCAGATTCAGCTTAACATGGAGGGTAGGATCGCTTCTTTTTTCCCAGCTACCGTAAGCAATCTCAGACAAGCTATTTTCAAGATCACTACGGTGCAGAAGCACCTTGTTATCATCCATTAGGTACATTGCATAAGTCTTGTCGCCATGGGAGACGATGCCGTGATCACTAGAGACATCAAAGCCAGGTGTTCCTGCTGAAGCTGGAACAATCATCTCTGCAATGTTTTTTGCAGGGCTTGGAAGCCCGCCGGGGTAGAGTAGGTTACAACTGCCTGTAGCCTGGAAGGCACCACATACTTCCTCCCCGTCAGAGCTAGACCAGGGCATGATCAGTAAGTCTTCGGTGATGAGCTCCTGGCCGGAGTAAGCAAACGTTCTGTCCGGATAGATGCCCATGTTCATACCGGAGAAGAGATCACGCGGCAGTTCAGCTCCGAACAGCGTATAGATGACGTCGCTTTCACCGATGTATCTAAGGGAGAACCCCTTATAAAGGCTGGCCGTTTTCACCCGACCGGAGTAAACAGCGCCACTGATCATTCCTGGTGACTCTTCAAAGTAGTAGCGCTCGCCTAGCTCATTAGCCTGTGCCTGCACAGTTTCAAACGTACCAGTGGTGCTTGCCCAGACGTTATATGCGCGCAACGGCTCCGGAGTTTCGCTCAGCTCGAAGTAATTCCCAGATGCTACTGCTGTAATTTCACGCCGATGGCTTACGCGAATCTCTGGTGAGCTAGCGTCAGAGTCATAGCTGTCCTCGAACGATCTAAAGTGAACTTTCTTGTTCTCTTCATCGTAGGAGAGGAAGATTTCGTGGGAGTCTAAAGTTGATGCTTCACCTTTACTGCTGAGGAACGGGTTGAGCCCGACATCAGCCCCAAGAAGCCGCCTTTGGGTTTCTGAGGTGCCGTTTTCAATGGCAAATAACACGTCATTTAGAGAGTACGACGGGCTCCCGGCAATTACCTCAGGATCAAATTTATCCTGGGTGAAGCTATCCTTAACAGAAATCGCAATTTGACCCGCCAATTCCGCGATTCTTTGTTGTACCTGGGCAATCGCTTCCGCCGAGAATGAGCCAGACTTTGCGAGCTGCTCTTCTACGTTAGCCGAAATTTGGGCGGAGATCTGTGCAATACGGTGAAGGGCTTCATATTGAAGCTGGACAGACTTGTCGGCCGACTTCTTGCCTTCGATGAAGTCTCCGAGGGGGTCGACATCAACTGAAAGGCGCTCAGCAACAGTTTTTGCGGCAGTAGCAGCATCGCTGTTTGTCGCGTTCATTTCTGACAAGACCATTGTTGTCAGCGGCGAAACGAAAACTTGTGTGTCGTCTACAACTGGTGCGGACAGAGAAAAGCTCTTAGTAACCTCGGCATTAAAGTCTTCGTCGATGGTAACGCCAGACACCGCTTTGACCAGGACTTGCTTTACCTCAACGCCTTCCGGAATCTCAAGAGTGAAGTTTCCCCCAGCTGAGCTGTAAGAAGCCGGCTCACCTTTGTCACATAGCCCGTTGGCATTGAGGTCCGCACACACTTCAGCTTTTACCAGATACCCGTCTGCTGCCTTACCGGCGATCGTATATGAACCAGTTGGTGCGTTGATGTTTCCGCCGCCGATACTTACGTCGTTTGTGGACCCTGAATCGGACCCGGATCCGCCACAGCCAACCAAGCCAACGGCTGCGGCTAAAGGAAGAACTTTCCATATTGCGCTAGTTTTCATGTGTGCTCCTGTTGTGTTGATTCGAGGCTATCTTTACACCGATTTCAGATATGCAACCCCGATAACAGGATTCTATTGGCGTCTTATTGGAGGGTAGGGAAGGGTTCCGGTTTTTTATCGTGCAAACAAAACTAATTATCAGAAGAGGTAGAGTTGGTCGCCAACCGTGGCCTTGCGGTTCACGCCTTCCTGGAAGCGGATTAGCCGGTCGTTATGAGTCTCGTGTTCGATAGGGCTTTGTCGTATCAGCACTAGGCAGGGAGAGTGGTCATTCAGCAGGGTTTTCTTTGCCCATTCTATTTGGTCATCGTCTTGGCTTAGTTCCGTTGCAACCAAGCACAGGCCAGCCACCGGCGCATAACCGCCGGCGTATTCGTTGTTCGGATAAGCCCAGAGCTCGATCGAGATGGGAGAAGAAGGCACATTCATTATCTGAAACTATCACTGTCCATTTCGGGAATAGTCTGGCGCCAATAATTACGGGATTGAAGAATCTCATCCACAGGAGAGATGCCAGACGCGTTCTCAATCTCGCTATTCACCGTAGCCAGGGCTGAAACCAGCTGATCTTTAAGGCGCGATACGACTGACAGTGTATTCCCGCTTTCGTCACTCACCCAATAATCGCCGGAACTATCGCCGTAGACTGGCTCATGGCCAAGACATTCGCCTATCGCGTGCATCCATTCAGCAAAGCAGATGAAGCAGGCGCTAAGCGAACTCGCATCGTCCTCGCCGGCCCCGATATCGTTTCTAGAGACGTCTTCAGAGTGAACACCACGGTACAGTGATTCTAAATCTGAGGGCGATAATGCGCGATCCTGTCCGGCGTTCAAGGCCGTACTGAGATCGCTGCAGAATAACCCCATTTTGAACTGATCGCCGTCGATGTACTGTCGAAAAATGTAAGGATTGTTTGTCATTCGCGCCTTCTTCTTAGCTTTGGGTTTCGAGCTTCGGTCAACTGAGCATTAAGCCGCTTCGGGGCGGGGAAGGGAGTCCGCCTCGAACGTTTCTATCGCTCTGTCTGGGTCATATTCGATGCCCAGCTTTCTCAGACCTTCCTCAAACTGAGACCGCAGTTTGTCTGCAACGGCGTGGCCTGTGCCATGCTTCAATTGCCACTCATCGTTCCAGGTCAATTTGATATTGCGGCAGGCTTTCTCAGCGCTTGCGTATTGCTGCCAGAAGCTGCTTTCCTCTGGCACGGGCTCATCAGGGAGCCAGGCACGATGTTTACCTACCACTCTGTTAAGCCGTTCGATTAGTTCCTTGTTCGTCGGGAAGAGGTGGAACGTTCCTGACTTGCGGAAAAAACGCACCTCAAAATAATCACAAGCTATTCGCTCGCCCGCGGCCAACCTCTTCATCGTTTCAGGTTGTTTGAAGAGTTTTCTAAGACCAAAGATGTTGTTCTCAGCCTTACAGTCCAGCATCGCGAACACTTTATCGAAGTCGTGGAACCTCCGCTCATCGTCCCACGCGAGGTAGCTCGGTATATGGCTCGCGTAGAAGGAAGAGTTTAGTGCTGGAAGAATGAACCGATTCATTTTTAGTCTGAATGCATTAACCCTGTGTTTAGCGTTGGATTTCCATCCGCAATAATAAACGCGATTATTCGGATGATATTTGCTGAACTGGTCGAATACGTCACACATCATCTCTACCTGAAGGTCCGACTGCTGTAAGAGAAGCCCTTCCAAAAAGCCGTAGATATTTGCTTCGGTAAACGCCAAAGGTGTGATCTTTTCAAACTCTGCCTCGAGCCGTTTCTGAGCTGAAGAGCCAAGCCGCCCGATAACGGTAGTCGACCGCAATATTGACGACCAGGCTCGCTCTTTCAGTTGCAGGTACGCTTTATTGAACTGGTCAGCACGCTTATCCTGAGGTTCATCCGAGCATCGAAGGTCGTCAAATATCGAGTGCCCGAGCAATCTCGCGTAGTGGTCAGCGCGTATGCCTGCGTTCACTGATTCGCTCAATGCTTGTACCGCACAATTGAACGCAGTAACGCGGTTGGAAATGAACTTATCGTTCAGGGCCAGTTCGTTGTTTTGAGTTTCACCAACCAGTTGATCAGCCGCAGTGTCTTCCTCGAGGGTGCCCAAAAACTCGGTATTAAAATCAGACTCTTTCTTGAGATAGACAATCGCCACTTCTACGTCCGTTTTGCGCTTCGTGTCGTTAGACGTAAACGCGTACTTTTTGTAGCTGACGTGCCCGTGATCCTCAATCAATCGAACCAGGTGCCTGCGTTTCTGGCTGAAAGGGTTGAGGATCGTCTCGGCATTAATGATTGCGACAATTTCGCCGTCTTCAAGCAAATCCCATGCGTGTAGGACGTGGCTGTCACCGTGGGAGAACGGCGGGTTCAGGAGGATGTGAGAGTAGATTGGACCGCCGGCATAGGCCAGGAAATCATGGCCAACTATGCTGAATTCTTTACCCCTGAGGGTGCTTTGGTTTTCGAAGTCGAGTTCAACACAGTCGATCTGAAGACGGTGGTGGCGATAGGCTGACTTAAGTGCCTCGGCGAGGTCTCCCCGGCCTGCACTAGGCTCAAGAACTCGAGAGAACCGCTTGTTCTTGAAGAGGCTGACCGCGAACTGGGCGAGGCTAGGTGGTGTCGGATAGTTTTGAAGGTCCATTCTTGTCCCGCTTTTAAGCTGAATTTCTAAGGGACAAACTAAAGACTTTCTGAGATATGCAACCTTGTCAGGTCGTATAGGGGAGAGAGGAAATAGGCGGTGCGCCAGCCGAACTGAATCGCACCTAAGGCTTACATCATCAGAAAAACGCGAAGCAGAGCGGTCACAGCTAGCGCAGCAACCAGTGCTGCAGCTGGTGCAAACACTGTCTGCATTGCCATGAACACGACAACAAACGCGGTCATCGTCCGAGGCAAGCTTTCTGAACCTGATGAGGAAGAATTTGCCATGGGCAACCTCCAAACCATTCGCCACGCAATGACGAACATGGTAAACGGCTTGATCAGCCAGTTAACGGCCGTGGTGATCACCAGTCCTTTGGGCTGTCTCCCCACCCCGGCAACCGCGCTGAAGTCAACTTGCGCCATCATCGGAAAGATCATGGCCCAGATCAGGATCGCGACCGGGATGGAGACCTGTGCATACTCAAAGCGCGATAGCGTTTCCGGCACTACCGGCGCAAACTGCCCCAGCGCGACGCCGGCCACGATGGCCAAACCGACCCAGACCGTTAAATAGCGCTCAAAAAAGCCCATGCTTTCAGGCGGGTTGTCGTGTTTGGTTAATACCCCGGTACTCACGTGATGGCTCCTCAGATAGCTCTTTGATTAACCCGCTTCGATAGCTCCTCGGCGCTTTCTTTGCGCTCGGAGTAGCGATCGGTCAGGTAGGCACTGCGGTCTCGTACCAGCAGCGTGAACTTCACCAGTTCCTCCATGACGTCGACGATCCGGTCATAGAACGGTGAGGGCTTCATCCGATCGTTCTCGTCAAACTCCATGAATGCCTTAGGTACCGAGGATTGGTTGGGGATGGTCACCATCCTCATCCAGCGCCCGAGCACTCTAAGCTGGTTGACGGCATTGAACGACTGGGACCCGCCGGAGACCTGCATGACCGCGAGCGTCTTGCCCTGAGTCGGTCGGACGGCCCCAAGGGACAGCGGGATCCAGTCGATCTGGGATTTCATGATACCGGTCATGGCTCCGTGTCGCTCCGGTGAGCACCAGACCATGCCTTCAGACCATTGCGCCAGCTCCCGTAGCTCCTGGACTTTCGGATGCGATGCCTCCTCGGCATCGGGCAGTGGCAAGCCGCGCGGGTTGAATATGCGGGTCTCAGCGCCCATCACTTCCAGCAGCCTTGCGGCTTCTTCGACGGTGAGGCGGCTGAAAGACCGGGCTCTCAGTGAGCCGTACAACAACAGAATGCGCGGCCGATGCGCGGAGGGCCGGGCTGCGAATACAGGTTCTGCTGAGGGCGTATCGAAATGGTTCGGGTCAATGTTCGGTAAGTCGTGTTCACTCATGTGTTGTTCACTTCTCCGGATAAATAGTCTTTGACACCACGGGCCGCATCACGGGTGCTTCGCATAACCCCCACCAACGTCGCCGACGCGAATCCGGTCCAGTCGCCATAACCGACCAGCCAGAGCCGCGGTTCCTTGACGGAGCGGGTGCGCTCAACGGCCACTCGTCCATCGGCCTCCACAATGTCCAGGCTCGCCAAGTGCTGAAGCGAGGGCCTGAAACCGGTACACCAAATAACGGCGTCGATGGCCTCTTCCCCGCCATCAGTCCAGATGACACCCGTCCCGGTAAAGCGGGAGAACAAGGGCTGGGCCTGGAGCACACCACGCGCTCTCGCTTCCTGAACCGGCGGTACCATGACAATGTCGGCCAGGCTTCCGGCAAGCGTATAATTCCGCCCTTCCTGCTCCGCCTTCCACTTCTCGGTCGCCATCTCGAACAGAACCCGTCCATCGACCTCATCGGGAAGAAACTGAGGGGGCTCTCGGGTGACCCATGTGGCCTCTGCTACTTTGGACACTTCCGCAAAAATCTGGGCGCCTGAATTACCACCACCAATCACCAGCACGCGCTGATCGCGGAAGTCCTCCGGCCGCCGGTAATCCGCTGAATGGATCTGCCGCCCTTTAAACGAGATCCGTCCTGGCATAGCCGGGATAAAAGGCTGGCTCCAGGTGCCTGTGGCGCTGATGATGGTCTTTGCGCGGTACTGGCCGCGATCCGTATCGACGGTCAAGCCTTCCTGGCCGGAGACAACAGATTCAACCCACACGGGCCGATCCACCGGGATCTGGTAACGGCGCTCGTAGGCCGTGAGGTAATCGATCACCTGGTCGCGATGGGGCCAGCCCTGCCCATCGCCCTCCGGCATGGGCCAGCCCGGCAGGGAGCTCCACTGCGCCGGTGAGAAGAGCCTGAGCGAATCCCAACCATGGCGCCAGGCACCGCCTGGTTCAGGCTCTCGGTCTACAATCCGGTAGTCCAGCTTGTGACGGCGCAGGAAATAGCCGGTGGCAAGCCCGGCTTGTCCTCCTCCAATCACCAGAACGTCCGTTGCTCTCATGCCGCACTGGCCCCCGAGTCCGTCTTACTGCTGTTGGCACCTCCGACTGGACGCTTCATGCAGATGCCTCGTGTCGGGGTAATCTGACTGAGATGACCGCGGCCAAGGTAATAAAGATGAACGAAACCCAGAGGCAGGCTGTAAGTCCCCAGACCTGGAAGACCCAGCCGGACAGTAAGGTACCGATCAACCGGCCCATGGCATTAGCCATGTAGTAGAAACCGACATCCAGCGAGACACCGTCCTCCTGCGCGTAGCTGACGATCATATAGCTGTGAAGGGAGGAGTTGACGGCAAACAACACGCCAAACACCAGGAGTCCGCCAATCAGAACCGGCCCCGGCGAATCCAGCAGGATGAGTCCGATAGCAATCCCGGCGGGGACGATCGCTAGGGGCGCGGCCCAGGTCAGGGCCGTGCGGCCATCCGGTGTTTTGCCAGAGCGTCGCCCGGTAAAAGACGGCGCGACGGTCTGGACGATGCCATAGGCAATCACCCAGGTTGCCAGAAAGCCGCCGACCGCCCAAAAATCCCAGCCCAACGCCTCATGGAGGAAAACCGGCAGGGCGACCACGAACCAGACGTCGCGTGCACCGAACAGAAACAATCGGGCCGCAGAGAGGATATTGATTGCCCGGCTCTTGGAGAAGATATCGCGAAACTTCGGCTTGGCTTTCGCCCGGCCTAGGTCCTGCTTCAGGGTGAGTATGCTACCGACCCAGACGACGGCGAGGGCGATCGCCATGCCCAGGACCGCACCTCGGAAACCCACAAGGGCCAACAGAGCACCCCCGAGAAAGAATCCCGCACCCTTCAGGGCATTCTTCGAGCCGGTGAGGATGGCGACCCATTTGTACAGCGTGCCTTGGGCGTCGCCGGGCACAAGGGTCTTAATGGCGCTCTTGGCGCTCATCTTGTTGAGGTCCTTGGCAATGCCGGACAAGGCCTGGGCTGCCATGACCCAGGGTACCGTGAGACTGGTCGCCGGTACCGTCAGCATGAGCAGGGCGGCCACCTGGAGTATGAGCCCCAGGTTCATGGTGCGATTGAGCCCCATGCGGGCGCCCAGCCAGCCACCGACGAGGTTGGTTACTACGCCAAAGAACTCATAGAACAGGAATAGCAGCGCGATTTGCAGCGGGCTGTACCCCAGGTTATGGAAGTGGAGTACAACCAGCAGTCGCAGGGCGCCATCGGTGAGAGTGAAGGCCCAATAGTTACCTGTGACGATCAGGTATTGCCGGATCTCCGGTGACAGTGCAGCGAGTGCTTTCATTGTCTGGCGCCTAGTTGGCCTGGCCGACGAGGCGGGCCAGCTCTACGGTCCGGTTGGCATAGCCCCATTCATTGTCGTACCAGGCGTACAGCTTTACCTGGGTCTCATTGACCACCATCGTGGAGAGGGCGTCGATGATGCTGGAGCGGGGATCGGTCTTGTAATCGATGGAGACCAGGGGCCGCTCTTCATAGCCGAGGATGTCCTTCAGAGGGCCGTCAGCGGCAGCCGTTTTAAGCAACTGGTTGACGGCCTCAACGGTGGTTGGCGTCTCGACTTCAAACACACAGTCCGTGAGGGACGCATTGGCCAGCGGTACCCGCACGGCATGGCCGTTCAGGCGACCCTTGAGCTCGGGAAAGATAGCTGTAATAGCCGTCGCCGAGCCCGTCGTGGTCGGAATCAGACTCATGCCACAGGCCCGAGCCCGGCGCAGGTCCTTGTGGGGCGCATCGAGAATCGTCTGGGTGTTGGTCAGGTCATGAATTGTCGTCATGCTGCCGTGACGGATGCCCAGTTCTTCGTGGATGACCTTCACCACCGGGGCAAGGCAGTTGGTGGTGCACGAGGCGGCGGTGACAATCCGGTGCTGTGCCGGGTCGAACAGGTGCTCATTGACGCCCATGACGACATTCAGCACCCCTGGCTCCTTCACCGGCGCTGTCACAACCACGCGCTTCACGCCTTGATCGAGGTAGGCGTTCAGGACATCCATTTTTTTCATCTTGCCGCTGGCTTCGATCACTACGTCGCAGCCGGACCAGTCGGTCTCGTCGATTTTGATCTGCCGGCTCGTCAGGATACGCTGCTGTCCTACGACAATATGGTCGCCGTGAGTCTGAGCATCATGATGCCAGCGACCGTGAACCGAATCGAAATTCAGCAGATGCGCCAAAGTGCCCGCGTCACCGCCCGGGTCGTTGATCCGTACAAATTCGACACTAGGCCAATCCCAGGCCGCCCGCAGCGCCAGGCGCCCCATTCGACCGAAACCATTGATACCAATTTTCAGGGACATAAGGTGAGCTCCATATTTAAGCTGAGAAAAATGCGGGCGGTTTGTACCGTTACGGACAGCGAGACGCAGGCTTTCGATACTCGGCCGCCTCCAAGCGGCGGAGGTCTTCCTGAAAGGGCAATCCTGCCACCAGTGCTGCCTGACTGCGGGTCAGCACCTCGCTTTGCCAACTCGCGAGATCGGGATGAAGCCGGTAGAAAACCCACTGTCCCTCGCGGTGGTCACTGACCAGATCGCAGGCTCGCAATTGGGCCAGATGCCGTGAAACCTTGGGCTGAGACGACTCCAGCGCTTCTGCTAGATCGCACACGCACAGCGCATCCCGAGCTTGGAGCAACATAACGCAGCGCAAACGGGTCTCGTCAGCCAGGCACTTAAAGAACTTTGCTGCACTCATACCGCTCTCTTTTCTTTTTCATCTGCTTTCCGGCGTTTTTCTTCGATCAGAATCAGGTAACCCAGGCGGGTCTTGAGGTCTTTAACAACCAATTTGAAATCAACCAGACGATCATGAACGGCTGGGTCATCAATGGCCCAATGGATCGTGTCGAAAAGCCCTTGCACATTCGGACAGGCCTCCCGGGCCCGATCACAGAGGGTAATGACATAGTCAAATGGTTGACCTTCGAATTGATGGGCCGGCGTGCTTTCCTGCTGCGAGATGTCAATGCCTTGCTCCGCCATAACCTCAACAGCCAAGGGATGTAGCCCACGAGGCTGAGTGCCGGCGCTCGCGACCTCAAACAGGTCCTCACGTAGGTGACGCAATAGTCCTTCGGCCATCTGAGAGCGGGCAGAGTTGCCGGTACACAGGAACAAAACACGCGTTTTCATGGGGAATCTCCGCTTTTAGATATGCGGATAAGCGTATATATTATTGGAACCCGAATCAAGTCGCCACATGGAATACCCATAGGCGATCACTCGCAGGGCGCCCGGGGGCGAATCTCACCAACTCGGCACTCGCCCGAACGGAAACCTGCGCACTTGAGGTTTGTAAGGCTTAGGACAGGAGGATTTATGTTGGACATCGTCATATATCACAACCCCGACTGTGGGACGTCCAGGAATACCTTGGCGATGATCCGCAACGCGGGGATCGAGCCACACGTGGTGGAGTACCGCAAAACCCCGCCGAGCCGCAAAATGCTGGTGTCGCTCATCGAGCGCATGGGCATCTCGCCACGGGAGTTGTTGCGTGAGAAAGGCACCCCCTTCCATAAGCTGGGCCTTGATGACCTTGCCAAGACCGATGACGAACTGATTGATACCATGATGGCCGATCCCATCCTGATTAATCGGCCTATTGTCGTGACGCCCCGTGGTGTGAAGCTGTGCCGACCCTCCGAAACTGTGCTCGACCTACTCGACACCCCTCAACAGGGAGCGTTTATCAAAGAGGACGGTGAGCGTGTCGTCGATGCTGAGGGCAAGCGGATTAAATAGTCCTTGCCTGTGCTACGAGAATAACCATTTAAAGAACCTCCAGGATCTTTTACGGGATTGTTCAGCAATCTGTACGGTACGGCTAAGGAACCGTAGCCTCTGAGGTAGGGGTGTCTTTGATTAAGCGTGGAACCCATTTAAGGTAAGCCACCATTCCGAACAGCTCAATCAACGATTGGAATACGACAACAACCACGGCGGCGGCCCATGCCTCTGGCAGTGCAATTGCGAGAGGTAAAACCACAAATGAGTTTCGGGTTCCAAAGCTGAAAACCAACGTTCGCCCTGGGGCTCCTCCAATGTGGAAAACCTCGCTCAAGAGCTTGCCGACAGCGGCAGCGGCGAAGAGGTATAGCACGAAGACAATCGACACACTCCAGAGCATCCGTCCGGTCTCAATGACCAGGTTCACCTGCGAAGCGGCGATCAAATAAATCACAACCGCTAGAACCGGCACAGGTAACCAGCCGAGGCCATTGAGGTACCGCTGAAGCACCGGCCGGGTATCAGCCGCCTTCTCCGTAACCCAGGCCAGCAGTAAAGGCACGAGAATCAAGCCGAAGAAGGCTGGCAAAAGATGGTCTCTGATGCCTGTAACGACGAGCTGTTCGCCCAAAAAGAGCCAGATATAAACAGGCAGCATCACGATCTGGAGAACCAACAGTATTGGCGTAGCAGCGATGGCTCGTGCCCCATTGCCGTGCCCAAGATGAGTAAAACTGATGAACCAATCTGTACAAGGGACCAGTAGCACCAGTAGCACGCCTAGCTTGAGAGCACTATTGTCGGGCACCAGGAACAGCAATGCCCAAACAACCGCTGGCATCAAAACAAAATTGCCCAGAACCAGTACGCCGAGAAACCGGACGTCCTGAAACGCACCCGCTAGATGTACCAGAGGTACTTGCGTGAACGTGGCGTACAGCAGTACACCAAGCATTGGCCAAAGCGCGAGCTCAAATACCGCTGAGACTTCCGGCCAAGACCAACCAGTCAAAATACCGCTCAGAATAGCAAGTAAATAAATCCAGACTTGGTGACGTTCTAGTTTATCTCTCATGTAGCTGGCAGCTCGGTTAGAAAAGGGATTTGTAATGGTACAGCATTGCTTCAAACGGTCAGTCGCTTGGCCGTACTGAGTGATTCTCGCCGATGGCAAAATGCTTGTTGACAGATGTCAGCGCAATTCAAAAAGAAGGCATTAAAACCTAGAGGGCTAACTTTTTGTTCTAACACCACTTTCTGGAAAAGCATTATGTATTGATAAGAAACACGACATGGGAAAACCGCTGGCGAGGGAAATCCAGCGGAAACGCGGTCGAGGAACAGTGGTATCTTTAGCTCCTCGAGGGAACTTTGAGCTAGACCTATTACTGATATCTGCATTAATCGGGCGCCTTAACTTCATGACTGTATGCCTATACAGTATGGGGCGGACCCGGTCCTCCGGCAAGCGACGAGAAAAAGTTAGTGGTCTGGGCCCCCAGAGATGACCTGAGCACAGCCTCAGTTGCAGAGGGCTGAGTTTCGACCCGTGCAGGTTGCCCAGCTGCAGGCTCTGCAGTTGAGTACTCTCGATAGATGTGAAAGTGAGAATATGCCGATCACTTATTATGCGAAAAATGAGCACCCGGCCGGGTTTGTAGGCTGGCGTGTTGCTGTATCCAAGGGCGAAGGGGGATTGTATCAACGGTACTTTTCTAGCCGTCCGCCCGGTCAGGAGCCACCGGTGCTATGGGCTAAGCTTCAGCATCTAAAAGCCCGACATTACGAAGCTCAATGCCAGGCCCGGGCCATAGTGAGGAAATATCGACGTTTCATCCGCACTAACGACCCGCGGACCAATGAGGCGTTTGGAGTGGGCGCACACGGTATTCGTATGTATGCGAAACCGTCTAAAAAGACGGCTTCCGGCTGGGAATTTGGTTACCTGGTCACGCGTGGATCGGGCTCGAGCGACCGTTTCTTTCCAATCCTGGATGAGCAGTGGCGTATTTCTGAAGCGTGGGCCATGGCAATCAACTTCTGGGCAGAGCTCCATGCTATACGCGATCAAGACCGGCTCGCGAAGCTGGAGGAAACGCCCTCTCCAGACCGGTTTAAACAGCTGCGCCGTTATCTGAATGAGCAAGGCAAGGACATCCCAACAGAGGCCCTGGGCCCGGTTTATCGTGAGCAACGCGAGGCATTAGCCAGAGAAAAGGCCAAGAAACAGCTCAGCCGAGAAGAACTAGATGATGAGCTGGCCGATATGCTCTCTTGGCTAACGAGGGAGATTGAGACGACTAGAGCATAAGTAACATTAAAAAAATATTAGAAAAAAGGTTCTGAATTTTAGCTTTCCCCGGCCGGAAACGCGCACCGCAACTCGTCTATTAGTTGAAGCAAAACTAATCAGAGGAGTTATGTATGAAGAGGATTACAGCTTTCGCGCTTTTCGTGCTTGTTTGTTTGTTCGCTATATATCTCGAGTACTCATTATCTATAGTTAGGAACGCGTATTGGCTCTGCCATTTCATGTGGAGCCTTTTTTTCCCCCTGCTTTTTTACTCATGGGGTTTGAAACCGAAGCAGGTTTTTGAGCTGGTCTTTTGGGCTTCGGTCGGTAACGAGTTCTCAGACGCTCTCGCTCACGGGTTCTTTCAATTTGATCACTTTGGCGCAGATATGGCGGGCTTAGCGATTGCGATTGGAATTTATCTGAAAGTGGCAGGCCAAGGTTGGTTTTTCGCAAAGAAAGACGCGAAATAGCTGATGGAAACCTTAAAAGCCCCGGGTGAATGGGGCTTTTAACTGGTCTTCCCTCCTGGACGCTTACTCCATCTCCCAGACAGCCAGGCTGTCGTTAATATCAAAAACAGCGCAAACAACAGCTTCTGCCTTGCCGTAACCACGGATGGCCTCTCGTGCCTCCTCTGGGTGGCCATAATGGTACGCACGCTCTGGGGTTTTAACCCAGGCCTTAGCACTGACGCTTTCTGACTCATTCGCCATGGCTAAGAACTCATCGCTGTCCGGCAGGTGAACGACGAATCCGCAGAGCACTGCATCGAGGGGAACCCCCATTTGCTGGAGCTCATGCAGCGTAGGGGCGTTCGTAGTGACAGAAGGTTTCGATTTTCCACGCGGTGGCATAGGTCTGTCCCTTACCGATCGTTCTATTTACCTTTGGATGGCGCATTTCCTCTGCCACCCCCAGAAGGGTTGCCTGTTGTGCTCGGCCAGTTGCCGCCATTAGATCCGGCAGATGAGTTGTTACCGCCTTTACCGGAGCTCCCTTTACCGCCTCCACCACCACTTTTGGCCATGTCGCTACCCTCTATCTAAATGGACGAGCTGAGTTTTTGCTGCAGGTGATTCCACTTACTCAAACTAAGCTGCAGTCCCTGCCTCGTCAAATTAGTACTTTTTGAAAGTCCTGATTTCGCAATAGCCTCTTATTTAACGTAGTCGGATCATCTCCCTGCAGGTGTGTTTTGTGGTTTTGTCTTGTGTGTCTTATACTCTCATGTGTGAGTCACAGGGGACATTTTATGATTGAGCATACCGAACCTGATATGGATGTAGGCGCACCTGTCGTCCGGGTCGGCCGCCAGGATGAGATTGTCGAGGACTTCACCACCTTCATCCGCCAACACCGAATCATCTTCGAGGGTACCGAGAAGAAGGCGCGGATGAATTTGCTGAAGCGCTCCCTGGAAGTTCTATTCAAGGAGATCGATCGCTTTGACGAGTCAGAGCTCGATGCTCTTTCCTCGCGCACGGACTCGCGGTTAATTGTCGAGCTGGCGCAGGCCTCATTGTCCGATCGACCGACTGATCGGGAAGGGCGCATGCTAATTCGGGGCGCAGAGCGCCTGAAAAAGCTGCTGGAGCGCTCAGGCGGAACCGTTAGTAGCAAGTGGGTCGCAGATTTCCTGCAAACTAGCGAAGCGGCTGTACGGAAGCGTGTCCAGAGAAATGGTCTGATTGCCAGGCGTTTGCCTAGCGGTGATTTGAGCCTCCCGCGTTTCCAGTTTGATGAGCGAACTGGCGGTGTCGTTCCAGGGCTGAGCAAGTTCATGAAGGAAGTGAGCGGGACGCCTGAGGAAATGATCCAGTTCTTGCTGGTGCCACATAACCCCGCGGTATCCCGGGAGACGCCGCTGGACCTGCTAAAGCAAGACAACGTTGCAAAAGTTGTGGAGCTGGCAGAGCTTCATCTACAACAGCGGCCGTAGATATGTCGCGTCTTCCAGTAAGCACCGACACCCTTGCAGAACTTCCCGTCAGCACTCTCGCTTCCGGGCAGCGCCTATATCGGGTTAACGAGACGGGTTATCCCAGCCCTGTTTTTTACTCAACATCAGCAGAGAATCGATGGACGCCTGTGGCTGGTAGTCCGGGGGTCTGTTATTTAGCGATATCAAAAACCGGAGCTATCGCGGAGTCGGTATGCCGAAATTCGGCGTATCTGGAGGAAGAGGAGAAGATAGTCAGTCTCAACGCACTGTCTACCAAGGGGATGTATGAGATACACCTGACGGAACCGGTTCAGGTGCTCGATCTGACGGTGTCCAACCTGGGGCGCTACCGGCTGGACGCTACGATCCTCTCTGACTACGACCAAACGCGGTCGCCGCCCTACAAGTTCTGCCCTGCCTGGGCCAGCCACGCCGTGTCACTCGGTCTCCACGGCATCCTGTACCGGTCTCGCCACGTCATCGATGAACCTTGTCTGGCCCTCTTCGAGGGCTCCGCCAGCCTACAGTCCTCGCTCTTTGACGACCTGAGGCACCCCGAACTGCTCGCCATCCTGGAAGAACAGTTCGGCTGGGCGGTTACCTGATCCTCAGCTCGACTGTTCACTCTTCGGCGTCACGAAGTGAAGCTCCTCACCTTGGTTCAGAAAGTAGGGGTAGCCCTTCACACGTCCCCCTTTGTCGACCAGGGGGTAGCCGGCACTGTCTGGGATGAAGAAGTAGAGCCAGTCAGGAGCGGCTTTCGAAATTGACTCATAAATGTCTATTGTGGGGAGCGTCGACTGTACGTCGTCCCCAAAGATAAATTTGACGGTTGTCCCCGTGTTGACGTTAAAGGGCAATTTCCACGTCTCCGCAGAGCCAGAAGCGCGCTTTAGAGGCCCTTCGTTTGCCTCCCGGATAAATCCTCCACGAACAATCGCCGCGCAGGTGGAGTCCCCGTCCGTCATTACGCATCCATACTCAGGAGCGTCGATCGCGTAAACGGTCAGCTCTCTGCTGTTGTAGATGCTGTCTTCGTCGAAATCCATGTGCTGAAACACTTCATAGGCTATGCCCTGCTGGTCCATTCCTTTTTCGAACGCCTCTGTCATGGTCATGTGCAAGCGGGCGACGGCTTCGTCCAGACTCTCGCCGCTCTGCTTGACCATCAAGCCTGTGGCCCAGGTATTGTCATAGGAGCGATCAATACTCATATCGATCGCAATCGTCACCAGAGAAAGGGCGAGGTTCTGGTACTGGAGACCGGTCAGGCCCAGGCTCGGGGCGCTGGCTGCGCCTGCCGCAATGACGGCGTTCTGGTAAACACGGGACTCTTTGCGGTGCTCTTCATTGCTATCGCGGTCCTGGACCCGGTCACGACCGTACGCATCATGAATCTGATAGGCCATGGACTTGGGCGTGGAGGCACAACCAGACAGCGCCAAAACGCTGAAGAATAGTGCGATCAATACAAAGCGGGATGGGGAGTGGTGCAGTTTCAATGTGTGGCCCTCAACTAAATGAATGCCACCAGTTTAGTCGGCCCTCAGAAAATGCAACGGACAATGCATGCATTGATGAAAGCCGGATTAACTCAGGCCCCGGCCGAGGAATCGCGACCCCTACGCTGGTTAGGGGCAGCAAGCTAAGGCGCCACTACACCCTGGGCTCGGAAGGCCCTCTCTGGGGTTGATTCATTGCCTCCTGAGCATCGGCTAGCGTCCCGGTGTTGGGCACAACGCATTCGTACGTCTCTTGCCCAATGGGAATGAAGTCAGTGAAGAAGAACTGAATGAGATGAGACATCGGCATCAGTTCGCCCCGGAATCCTCTTTTAATCGTCCACCCTTCAGCCTGCGCACGCTCCATACGGCTACGAAGCATCGACCCTGCCAGGTTTCTCGCGTGCGTGTTTGTTAGCATCCGGGCTTTTTGCTCCCCGGCGGCTGACTGGCAGACGTTGTAGATCAGGTTCATCAGTTCGGAGAGAGAGAACAGAGCCGCGGCGCTTTGAAAATGGGCCTCGTCATCCTCAAGGGTATGGGTTGGGAGACGGAAGTATTCCATGCAGCTGATCCAGTAATCGTGAGCCTCGATACTCACCAGGTGTTGCCAGACCGGTAGAAGGGCGACCGGCGTGGAGTGCAATACATATTCCTGAATTTCGTTTTGTAGTCCCAGTATTATTCCGCTTTGGCTGTCGTCACTGTCCAGATTGACTGCCAATTCCACATGGGCCGGTACCCAGCTGAACCTCTGGTCTTCGTGCATTTCAAAACTGCCTTCGGCGCTCTCCCGGCGGACCTGGAGCAGCCGGCTCTGAATCAGGCGCTTCAGCGTAAGTGGCCATTCGTTTTCCCGCGGGCCGAACAAGGTTTTCGTCTGGCTGAAGGGTAAAAGGCTCTGTCCCGTAGGGGAAGCGAGGAACGATACAGCGGCGCCTAGCTCGACAACGAGCTGTGCGTCCTGGTCGTAGAGATCAGGCCTGCCTTGAGTCGGCTCAGCTGGATCAAACATAGCCCAATGGCCCGGGACAGTTCTGCCGGCATCACGGAGCTCACCTTCCACGTATGCTTTCTGTTCTGCGAATACCTTTTTCGCACGATCGGACTGCAGGAGCGTCTCATACGGCTCAATGATCTCCAGCGCTTGTCTCGGGGGGAACATGTCCACCGCGGTTAGAACGAGATCCAAGATGGCCTCATCTTTGTCGGGCAAAGCATCAATACACTTATAGGCAAGTTGCACTGCATGGGAAGGCTGTTCGATATCGCGCAACGCTTGAATCAGACGCTTTGTCTGGGGATTGGCGGGATCCAGCAAGGGGCTCTGCGCGATCCACAAGAGCAATTGGTTCCGTTTATCGTCGGGGCTCTCGAATTCTTCCACTTCGCAGAGGGAGGAGAGAGACGGGTAGACGATGTCGCACAAAGCCATATTGAATTCTGGCCCGGTCTGTAGCGTCAGCACCCAGCGCAACACTTTTCCAAGGTTTGCCTCAATCATTCCTGTACCGCACATCCACAACTGCAATGGATCATCTTGATCACGTCGGTACGTGCAAAGCTGATAGCCACGCTCCAGTTGCTTCATGGCCACGGGCAGAAGGTGGTCCTGGTCTGATTCGAGAATCCGGCGGGCTATTCCCCGGTGCGCCCAGTGCTTTTTTGATCTCAGGAGCTTCAGCAAACCGCTCTGGCATTCTTCGGGTTCCATTCTCGTGTTGCTGCAGCAGAGTTTGGGCCATCAACCAGGTGTGGAAGTTTCGATGCCACCCGGTAACCGGGAACTCCCGGTTTTTTATACTCAGCACGGTACCACCAACGATCCGATCGACCAGGTGGTTAATCTCATCGCCGTAGCCCGTCGAATCGAGGAGGGCGATGATCAACCCGCCCCAGACCAAAACTGTATCAATAGTCACCGGTACCTCGCCTCAGGGCCCCAACGTCTCAATCCACCCAATTCTATCTCATAGGCAACGTCAGGTTTGTGGACTCGATGGTGAACGACTGATTTCTCGGCTCAACTCCAGCTTAACTCACGGCTCAAGTATCAACCGGACCAGTTCGCATGCCCAACGCCGCCATGAAGTGCGAAGTGCAGAGGACGGTGAGCGGACCTGCCATATCCGCAATCCGAGTCGAAGCGATCCGGATGCAAGGCAAGTGGTGTTGGCCGCAAGGATCGCAGCTACACAGCAGGGAAGGGCCAAGGGCAGGACAATGGTGAGTATGAGAGCTGTCCAATAACAGCCGTCGAGTATGTAATTGAGGTTGATTTCCATTTTCTATCTCCAAGTTATCAATGTGGATTTCAGATCGAAATTTCTTCCGACCTGAATATTTATTGGAGATAGATATTTTCTAAGAAAAAGCTGCAGAAACGTGCGGATAAGGCTGGGCCTCGCCGTAAGCGCCGGCCCGTGAGCATCAGAAGTACCAACCTGCCCCGGGAATCACCACGTCCTTAATGGTCGGCGTCCAGACCCGGCGCCAGAAGTCGTGTCCTGAAGTGAGCTCAGCAAGAATCATGGCGCTTATGTCGAGCACAGCACCCGGCATGGCTGCCCTTTCTTCTACTGGCGACGTTGCCCCTGTTATCTCATTGAGTCTGGGGTACAGCTCAGCAGATATCGGAAGCATATCTGCATCAGCGTAAATGCACTGAGCCTCGCCGCTTTCGACGAACCTAAGGGCGGCCATAAGATCTGCCTCGGCCGAATCTTGGCCGACACTGTGGCCATGGCCGATCGCCTGTTTGTAGCTGGGCTCGGAGGAGGGGGAAGCAACGAAGGCCGCCAGGTAGAGCCAGTCCTTATGGTTAGTCCGGCCGGATTGGTCCATGAACTCGAGGTAGAACAGAGACTGGAAACAGCCGGTTCCCCAGGGGGAAGGCTGTATGTCCGCCCGAGGCCGGACGCCGCTGATAAGCTGCTTGGAAAGCGCAAAGTCATAAAATGAACGCATCGAGCTGGACACAGCTAATCCCCGGTTAGTGGTGCCGGAACAATCCTGATGGGCTGGGAATCAGAAGCCTACCCCGGCCGGCAACTACAAAGTAACAGGGGCAGGAATAATGCAACGCTGGGCGCGTCCTACGCTTGTGCTCCGGCCGGGGGTTACCGATCACTGATACAACGGAAGAGTAAAGAATCGGCCCCATCATTCCATGATGGGGAGGGGTATTCGCAAGAAGGGTTATCAGTGGCTTTCAGCCACCGGGACTGCAGCTACGCAGGGAATGCGAGAAAGAGCACGTTACCAGGAGGGGGATTGCTCAGGAGAACTTCGCCCCGGGATTGGTCTTTGCCAGATCAGAGCCGTGAACCATGGCGGTACAGCATCGCTTTAGGTATACGCAGGCCAGGTTGCTCATATCCAGTCCTCCAGGGTCTGGTGTGTCACGTCGCTACCGCTTGAAGGGAAGACGTAAGCCGATGTGGCGTATCCTTCTGGTCGAATCGCGTAAAGCGCCACACGACGGCCCTCGGTCGTATTTGGCATCACGGCAACTGTTCTTTCAGTATCCAGCCCTACAACTATGCTGCAGGCGCCGTCATATCCAGCAGGTAGGTATGATATTGCCTGGGCACCGCCAATTTCCTCGGCCATCTCGCCAATGACGATTGCTCGGTTGGAACAATTCCCGTTCATGAGCTGGTCTCCTCGGCAGTAAGTTTGAGCGCTGGCGGTTCATCGTAGAGGTTGGCTTTGTTCTTGTGAGTCAGAGCCGCTACCTCGGACTCTAGTCGGGACGGCTGTTTACTCCGCACAGAACGCGCTCGCTCACTGCTTTGTTCAACCCTGTCTTTCAGGTCGTGCCACCAGCCTGGCTTGTCCTGTTCTAGGTATGCGGTAAGACAGCTCAGCGCAAGGCGGTAGTGGGTCAAAGCTTCCCCGGGAAGATTGTCACAAGATGACTTAACGCCTCGGCGGTAGTGATATTCCGCAGGTACTCGTACACGCGCTATGCGAACCATCTCTTGCAAGTGCAGCCCCAGGTCAGCGGCAGCTTGTGTGTCGGCACTGGCTATTACCCGGGACACCCTTAGCAAGGTGTCGTGGACCTGCCGCGCATTGTCTCGATCTGATAGTTCAGAGATGTTCGGTCCTGGTGCCATTTTCCCTTTGCGGTAGTGCCGCTCTAGCTTTCGGGCATCCTTCAGGTTCCCCTCCCAAACCATGGGTGTCGGGGATTGTCGTGATATGGCTTCTGCGATGCGGCTTTGTTGGTGTAATGCATACTCAAAGACGGGTCCTGGAACCAGTTCCCGCGGTATGTCGTTAACGAAAGAAGCGAATGTGCCGAAGACTCGCTCCTGTTGGTCCAGCTCTCTGGCCGTCTGAATTCCCTTTTGTGTCGTTCTCCGGTCTATCGCCTTTACGGCAACATGTGATGCTGCCGCTATGAATGACAATCCCCCGATCACCTCGATAAGCATGCTCACCTCCTTTGTCACATCAAGCCGTTTAGGCCCTGGGTAATCCTCGGCATCTGCTCGGCAATAACAATCTGACTCTGCTTTCTTGAGCGCAGCAGGGAGTTTGAGCATTTTGCCGTAAGGATTTCGATGGCTGGGTACTGCGTACAGTTTGAGACGCCGTGTTCTCTTAGAACGAAGCGCTTGTGAAATAGGGTATTTATGTTGTGATCGGCTAAACCGGGAGTTGGCAGCTTTTTTTAGGAGGAACGGGCAATGTTCTGGCAGGAAGATTAAAAAAGGGGCCTCTTGACCCCATCAAAGTGTGTGCGTGCGTGGCGCTATCCGCGCTCTTAGTCGCAAAGGATGTCCAGTCCATTGCGCGGTTTGTGCGTCCAACACAAACCGTATTGGTAATATTACACCAAATCCGGGAGGTGCCTCGGTTTGGGTTACGCATCATTTCTCTGCACCCGGGCTATCCATCGTCCATTTCTTCCTCTTCTTCCACATCAAGAAAGTGTGTTCCGTCTGTGTAGCCCAGGGACCTGAAAGCTATCATCATCTTTTTCATGGATTGGCGTTGCTGACTGATTGCACCGGATGCGGCTCTAAGGTGGGCAAAATCCTCTTCGAACATAACGGCCAGTTCCTGCTCCCAGCTGGTGAACCTTGAGAATTTCTGTCGAGGATATTTATTCCGTTTGCCTCGTGCTATCGCAACACTGAATAGCTTTTTGGCGCCACTGGGTCCGCTCCACCTTTTTTCGTACCAAATAATCTGGATTTTTCCTCCCTTACGGTGGACCACCCGACATCCAATCCGCCCCTCGCTTTGATTCTGACTCTTCCGGGCCTTTATCTGGCTCCAGAAGTTATCGACCATGTCTTGTGCTTCCTCTGCGATCAGCTCTTCCTGCGCTTCGAGTATCTGATCTTGGGTCGCAAACCATCTATCGTCATAGCCAGCCATCTGAAACACACCTTTTCCACATATATAGCTCTTTGTATTTCCTCCGCCCTGTACACGGGACGACTCAATCCTGCCGCGAAGTTTAAAACAGTCCTTGAACACCGATCTTTGTAATCGCGGCGTTTTTTCTACGCTAACTACGGGGTCTAGCCTAAGAGGCGCACTTTGAACAAAGATCTTTGTTCAGCCAGTGTTCAGAACAATCTGTTTCCTCTCTGGACCCAAATACAGCCCTTGATCAAAGATCTTTGTACAGGAGGTGTTTTCCATGCCTCGCCTTTGACACGTCCTGGATCAGTTCAACCAGCGTTTGAGACGAATAGGAGGGGAGGGGACTTCGCCAGGCCAACCACATTAAATGGCGGTTGTGACGCCTATTGGTGCTTTTGTTGACCCGGCGTACAGCCTGGGGCGGTCACTGACGCCGTATGGCGTTGTGTCGGTGCTGTTCCTCCCTTTTTCTGTAGACACACTTCGCTTGAGACGCCTTTTGGTGTGTCTACGGCGTCAGTGGCAAGGGTTAGTATCGTTTTTAGCCGTTAACTCTCCGATTCCGGCCGGGTGCCAGAAATAAAATGGTCTCCCACACAAACCATTTGAGAGGTAGATATGCCATACGGTATGGGAATCGATATCGGGTACAGCGGTTTGAAACTGAAAATGGGTGAGCTAGGGGGGAGCTTCCTTGAGGCGACTACGTTGGTTCGCCCAGTTGGGGCTGCTCCCGTCGCTCATTGCATCGACGCCGGCAATGATCTCGATGATGACCGGATGCCGGTACAGATCGACGGGGAAGAGTGGTTCGCATGCATTGACCCTTCTTCAATAATGAAGGATCAGCGTGAGCTGAACTATGACTACGCCCAGACGAACCAGTACAGGGCAGTTTTTCTGGCCGCATTGATGATGGCAGAGCGCGACGTCATAGATGTGCTGGTAACAGGCCTGCCTGTCTCTCAAGCCAAAGACCCTGCCGTCGTCAGTGCCCTCACACAACAGATGGAGGGAGAACACAAAGTCAGCAACAAACGCACAGTGACTGTGAAAAAGGTTGTTGTTCGGCCGCAGCCAAGCGCTGCGTTCGTAAGAATGGTTTACGAGCATGCGGATAACTCAAGCATGGCGAAGATGATCAAGGTCGGCCAGACCGTCGTGGTCGATCCCGGTTTCTTCTCTGTAGATTGGGTAACTCTCAAAAATGGTGGTTTGATCCGCGAGTCATCCGGAACTTCTATTCGAGCAATGTATCGGGTCATCGACCAGGCAGCTCAGATGCTTCGTGCTGAGTACGGTGCCGGCGCAAACGTGAAGAAGAGTATCGAGAGTGCCCTTAGAAAAGGGGAGAGCGAAATATTGGCCAACGGAACCTTTGTCGAGTTCAAACCATTCTTGGAGAAGGCCGCGGCGGAGGTCTCCCGGTTAGCTCTCTCGGACATGAAGACCGATATGGCACTGCAGGACAACGTCGCAGACATCCTGGTCCTTACAGGCGGCGGGGCCGATCTATATAAGGAGGCCGCGAAAGAGATATTCCCCGGCTGCAAACATATCGTCACTTTCGAAAACCCAGTCACGGCGATCGCCGAGGGTTACTGGCTCACGGCTCAAGGATACGCCGCTAAGAACCTTCAAGCCGCTTAGTAGAGGTCGTGCGCGATGAGCGAACGAATCAATGTGATTGTGGGGCCAGCTTTTCAGGAGCTGCACACGCACCTCGCGGGTTACGGAAACTCCAAAGGCGAGCGCTTTAAAGTGCTCGCAAGCGTCGGTGCGGTGATTGAGAACTCAGGCATTGAAATGCCCATGCTTGGCATAGAGCAGACGGGACCTCTTGAGTCGGATTGGAATGGAAGAGTCAACATTCGCCTTTCTGATGCGTACCCGGAGTTGCTGTCTAAACTCCACAGTTCGGACCTAAGTAAAGCAAAAAGGCTAAAGCTGCTGGCCAACCTGGGCCTACTTGCCATGAGAGGTGAATGCCCTTCTCCTGGCCCTCGCTCTGCTCAGCATTCTGAGCAGAAACTGGACGATAAACGCTCATCAAAAAGCGAGATCGACCGTCTCGGTTTGGCGGCAGGTTTGTTCGACGAAGGGGACACTACATGGTTGTAAAACAGTGCTATTTCTAAAGCTTATGTCTTGATTTAATTAAGTTTTACAACTCACTACAATTTTATTATTACTTTCTATTCATGTAGTTAGGTATGTTGCGAGAGGAAGGCTAGTGACATCGTCAATTTATTGTCGTGCTTGGATTCGATTTACATTCATTTTAACGGCATTATTCGCGAATACGGTCGCGCAAGCTGAGCCGTATCTCAGTCTTGGGGGGACTGTCTACGAAAGTGCTGCAGTTAATGCCGAGATCGATCCCTACCTTTTATATGCTCTGACTCTAGTCGAGTCGGGCAAAGCCACCGGAGACGGAAACGTTATCCCCTGGCCTTATGTAATCAGAGCTAAGGATGCACGTATCTACGCCTCAGACGAGGCTGAGTACCGGGCCGCCTGGAAACTCTTCTCTTTGAAATATGGTGACAGAATTGACGTTGGGCCTGCACAGGTCAACGTCTATTGGCAGGCGACCCGAGCAAAAAAGGTTACCTCGCCAGATGAGTTGCTCGACTACGAGACCAATCTCAACGTCGCTGCTGAAGTACTCAAAGAAGCAATTGACTCAACTGACAATCTTGCCCTGGGAATAGGTCGCTATCACTCATGGGGTGACCAAGAAAGGGCTTTGTTATTTGGAAAAAGGGTTTTGGCCGTCCACCAGAACCTCGTAGCACAAACGGGTGCCATCCCGGCTACAAACCTTAAACCTCTTGAGTAACTTTTAACTTTTAGGTGCGTGCAATGAACATCAATGAATCAACCGTCCAAGAATCAGGTCTTGCTTCTCTCCTCGACAGTATCGAAGCAAAAGTTCAAAGGGTGCATAGCGACGTAAGCGAAGACCCAATGGCCGAGATAACAACGGCACTGCTTTGGCAGCTCCACAGTGCATGTGCTCTCGACCCGCAGGAAGCCGCTCGACGTTTCGGAGTCTCTGCCACATTGGCGAGGGACATCGCAAACGTCCCTGCTTTCCGGTTCAACCGGGTGATACATCAGATGTCCGAAAAGCTCCTTTTTAGCCTCAGCCCAAGCCAGCAAGTGATCAAGGCTGCTCTCGAGTCAGATAACCGCCTCCGATCAAATCTCCATCTGACCGCCAGTGCATACTCAAACGAGTATAAAACACGGCTTAACGCAGTTAAGTAGGCCTTGAATCAAAGGGGCAGCTGGTAGCCAGCTGCCCTTTTTGTTTTGTTTGAATGTTGGGGGGCAACATGAAGCAAAATCGCAAAACTCGGGGCATCCAGGATGCCGTATCTAGGATTTACGCCCGGTATCTCTATCTTTTGGGTTTCAGGACCAGCGTCGTTACTGATGCAACTGGTCTCAGTGAAAGCCAAGCCCGGAATCTAAAAAAAGAGCTCAAGGAAGAAGGCATAGTGGTCAAGGACCAGCCTGGCCCTGGTTCTATGGCTGATGGGTTGGTGAATAGCCGATCTGGCTATCTGCAAGCGTCGATCCTCATGAACATCTACCGATCGCTCAATCCCAATGCCGAACGCAACCTTGACCTTGAAAGCGTCATCGAGGCCTATTCCATCTACCTGAAAGAAATCGGCGCTATCTTCCGCAACTCCATAGATTACGATCTGTCAGCTGAAGGGTTCGAACGGTTCACGATTCAACAGGCTTATTCACTGGCCGCAGCGCTTCGAAGTAATGACATCGATTACTCAGCCTCTATGCGGGAATGCCCGGACTGTAAGACCTACTTTTATTTCACGACACGCCAGACTGTTGTCGACGATTGCCCTTTCTGTAACTGGCGCGTACGGAGCATATCCTCAGGAACAGCCAACCAAAATGCAGCGTTGCCATAGAGAGGATCTCTTCTACTTCTGAATGAGCTGCTGTCGTCACCCATTGTGGCGGTTTTTTCGTTGAGAAGGTTGCGTTTTTGTGGAAACGGTTATGCTAGAGAAATAGTACGGGAGGTTTATCTATGGATGCTAAGTTCAAGAATTACCCGGCTTCGTGGGCAGTCGCTCTGGCTCCAGCTTTCGGTGTCGTTGTTTTCGTGGCCGCAGCGCTTGGCGGTGCCATACCTGCGAACCTGGCTCAGCCCGTAACCTGGGTAGTGATTATCTGGAATGGCGTTCACTTAGGAGTTGCGTTTCTGCTGACCAGTGTATTATTTCAGTATTCGAAAGGGATTCTCGCCGAGGTTCAGAAAAGGATTGTTTCTCCCAAGCGGAAGTATTTGCGAATTGCAGAGGATCAAAAATGAAGAAGATTCACGGATTATCAAAAGTTGGCCTCTTTCTTTTCGCTGCGGCCTACGCATCCGGATTTGTGGCACCGGACGTTGTAAAAATAGCCTTATCTTTGGCGGGCTTTGCAGCATTCTTTGGAGCTGCTGCCGGGTATCTGGTTCTTGGGGTTAAGGGTTTAATTGCGTCGCGGGGGAAGAACGATCAGGACGCTAAGATGAATCCTCACAGTGCTCATAAAGCTCTGGAGAAACAGCTTCTGTACAGTGTCTGGTCAACTGAACCGGTGAACATAGATGGTTCGCCTAATATTCTTAAATCCTACCATTAAAATGGGCGGCAGGCTCAGAAGGTAAGTCTCTCCCTGCCGCACCGGTTTCAGTTACGAAGACGAGATGAGTACCTGATCAAATGAGGTAGAGCCCGTAAAGGCTCACCTCATGCCTTCTATCGCTTCCTGGATATATTCCCGTAAATGATCCTGGCTCTCATCAGACATGTTTTCCATAGAGAACGAGCCAGGAAGGTCGGGCCCAGCTGCTGCGTTGTGCATCGCAATTGAAGAAAGACCTCCGCCTGCAAACCTTGGATTTTCAGCCTGGCCTACGATTACATCAGCCATATTGCCTGCTAAGTCTTGGTTCGAGTAGCCGGCGCTGAGCCCGCTAATTGATTCTTGCAAGGCGTCTCCAGAGCCTGCGACGCCACCAGGGAATATATTCTCCGCTAACATGTGCATGCGTGCGTCAGCAAAGACTGCGCTTTGCGCATCCGTAAGTCCAAATGACTGGCCTTGATCAAAAAACTCCTGCCTCATACCGTCATAGTTTTCTGACATATAGTTAGCCCCAGCATGCAGACCACTCATAGCGGCTTCGCTGAATCCAGCTAGTGTAGCTTGGCCGGTTTCTAGCGATCCAGCTACAGCTGCTCCGACGAATCCCGCAGTCTGGTTGCCGATTTCATTTAACGTGGCAGCGCTAAACAGCCCGCTATCTTGAATCGTTCCTAGTATGCTCCCCATTCCCTCGTTGGCCATACCGGATAGGTCGCCCATGAGTTGGTGAGCGCGCTCGTTCCCATCCGCAAGCGCTGCGCCAAACTCTTGCACGAACACTGAGCCGCCTTCATAGGCACCATTAGCAGCCATCTGAGCTTGGCTAAGCAAATCTCCACCGGTGTCACCCATGCCCATCAAGCCAAACGCGCTCGTATGCGATCGCGGGTTTTCGGCCTGCCTTGCTATGGCCGCCTCAGCGGCAGCCGCACCTTTTTCACTGCCAAGGTTTCCAAAATAATCACCCCGGGCGTCAGCGCTGGCACCGTCAAAGAGCCCTTCAGGTGTTCCCGGTATATCGGCTGATGGAGGACCTTGAACCCCATTTAGCTCCATTGCATTAAGGGCAAGCTTATCCTCCAACGGAACGTCGTCCAGATCACTTCCAAGTCCAGCATTATTGTGAGCTGCTGATGGATCGGGCAGGCTGTAACCGGTTGCTGAGGCGATGGCGCCTTGTGCTAATTGTTGTGCTTCTGTATCGCCGCTTCTGAGCATGGTTTCGAGTGCGGCCACCTGCCTGGAATCGTTTTCATCGCCATAGCCTACCTGACGCAGTGTTTCAGCTCGTTGTTCGAATGCTTTAGCTGTGCTGCTGTCAGAATTTTGGTCGAGCCATTGATAAAGATCACTAAAACCACCGTCACGGTCGACTTGCCCGGCAAGGGTTTTTCCATCCATGACATTCTGGGTTGAAAGCGAGCTACCCCAAGTACTGGCTTCTTGATAGGACTGAGAGGCTTTCTCAAGTTCTGAGGCTGACTTTTTGACCTTTATCATGTCTGACTGGGTCTGTGAGTCGCTGTAGCTGCTTGTGTCTGCCTGTTGTACTGCATTAGATACCGTTTGAGCGAGACTCGCCGACTGAGATTCTGCCAGACTATTATTCTCGGCATTTCCAAGCGCTGCTTTCATGTCCTGAGTAAAGGCATCAGAGGACTGATCCTTCGCTGAGCCCTGCCCTGAAAGGTTGCCTGAAATACCTCCTATAGCGTCCAGACCTTGTGATGCGGTCAAGCCACCGCTAGCCGTTAACGCAAGCGCTCCAGTTATTGCTTCAGTTTGAGTATCAGATAGCCCATATTGTTGCTGGAAATTCTGGGCTTGTTGTTGAGCTGATTGGACCGTCTGATTTTTTGAGCCCGAAAGCTGTGCCCCTACAGAAGACAGTACCTGCGTTCCGGTACCGCTTTCCTCAGCGTTCTTTAAGCTGGACTCCAGCTCCTTGCTAAACGCATTTTGAGTCTCGATCATTCCTCCTCGTGCTGAGGATACCTGCGATTGTGCAATTGAAGACATGTTGAAAGAAGGTGCTTCACCGCCTGATAGCGCGGTACCTGTTTGCCAGTTTGCAGAGCCTCCTGCCATCACACTGGATAGGGCTCCGACGCTCATGGCATCAGGCTGAACGTTGCTAGCAGCTTGGTCAGCCCCTTTCGACATCTGCGATTGAATCCCGCTCGCAAGGCCTGACATGGCATAGGCTGAGCCAGATACGAGAAAGAACGAGATCATCGGAATTGAACTGGCCATGTAGCTGCCTATGCCAATCCATGTTTTTGCTGAGTCATATGCGGCGTTCAGCATGTAGATTGAACCGGGCTCGCCCGTGCTCGTGATTGCCTGGCCCACCTCTCTGGCGGCGCTCATGCTGATGTACAGGTCAACAATTGAGAGAAGGGGGAACCACAGCTGGATCCATATTATGACTGTGAAGTATTTGAAGCCCAGCTTGAGGCCGAAGCTTCCCATCAACACGAGTATCGCGATAAAGGGCGTGATGCCATAGATGAAGCCTTCGAAGAAGGTCATCAACGGACGGATGGTCTCCTCAAAAAGAGATTTTGACGCGGCCCAGCTTATGTTTCGCTGTTCAATTGCATTAGTGAGGCTGATCGCCAGTGTCGTATCCTGGAAGTTGTCGTATTTTCCCTGAGCCGCTTCAAGGAGAATTGGTTCTACCAGGGCTGTCACCATCATCTTTTGTGCGCTCGTACCCAGCATCCCCAGTTCAGCAATTGAAGTGCTAATACTTGAGTTCCAGTTATTACCTGCAGGATTCCCTGTTTCAACCCCTACAATACTGTTGAGCGCGTCTTGGAATTCATCCGAGCCAGCATTGAGCTGACCAACTAGAAGACTCTCAAGCTCCACAAACGCTTCTGAACAGGTCACGTCTATAGTGGCCGTAGAGCGGTATAGCTGGGTGTAATAAATGCTGCTCTGAAACTCTATCGCGGACAGAATATTCTTGGTTTTAAGATCAACAGTACTGGCCAGTCCGAGGTCGAATTTCGTTAACGTACATTCCCGGAGATACGCCTCGAAGCTCTTCTGTACGTTGGCTTGTCCACCGCCCCAAAGTTGGTCCAAAGCGCCCCAAACTTGGGCTGAATGAGCTTTCTCCCGAATGTTCACGATTGATTTAAGCGCATCCGCGTAATTGCCGCCGTGGGCTAACCCGCCTGTGATGGGGGCATAAGCCTGCTCAAATGCTTCTGTGATTCCATGCCCGAGACGCGATATTACGAATCCCGGGGCTGCTACACCGATGGGGACGTTATCAACGACTCGTACATGTCCGTTCGCCGCATCCTCGATGGTGACGCTCGCAGTTGGCCCGAACATCGCCATGTAAAAAAGCCAACCTACCAAAATCTGCTGGAAGGCGATTCCCTTGCCACCATCAACGGCCGACTGGACAAAGACGACAAGTACGCCAATCAGCGCACCGACGGCAGCTGCAGAGCCTATGTTTCCTGACCCCGATAGCATTGCTACGGCGTTAAGGATCTGCTCAAGGAAAGCTGAATCACCAATGGAGTAAATTACGAAGTTCAAGCTATATCCTCAGTTCTTTGCGGCTGCTGTGTTGAAGTCCAGGTACCGGGTGGGCTTGGTGTTTTTGATGAGGTAGTCATAGCTCGCCATCAGTGTATGGACGTCGACCCCTTGTTCTTCGCGCATGACACGGTACTGCTCGCGCAAATCGTATTTTCGCTTCGCCAGGGTGTCAGAGAAGCTTTCCAGCTGCGGGTTATCTATTGCATTCAGAGACAGCTCAACCGCTTTAAAGACTGCCTGGGCAAGCTCATAGCTGATTTGAATCGCAAAGGCTTTCGCGGCTTTCTCAGCAAAATCTCTCGCTGCCCCTGGATCACGTATTGCCAGATTTCGGATAAAGGTGCCCTGGGAGTTGGGGAGGTTCAGAACAACAGCCTTTTCGTTCTCGGTGAAGCTGCCAACATTGCTCATGTATTTGGCTATCACACCCGGCCGCGTTTCTGAGCCCAGAAGCACTTCCACAACCATTGTCTCGAAACCTTTAAAATCGTTGACATACTCAGAGGTTGGGTTCTCGCACTGAGTCATTTCATCGCATTTGTAGACTTTGACGTTAACGCCATCTTTTGAGCCGTGAACGAAGTCGGCGAGAGATAGGGTGGGAAACAGTGTCGATTCTGGGAGTGTCTTGTCAGCGTCTGTGTTCGCGCCGGCATTGGTTTCAGGTTCTTCGGGGGTTGTCTTGATGACGATCGTTCCCGTAAGCGACATGAGTGTTTGCAGAAGCTCGTCATCACCATAGCGGAACATCTGCGCCGCATTACCCCTCTGGAGAGCTTTTAGGACCAGGTTACCTCGATTGAATTTAAAGCCCTCCTGCGTCAGAGGGTTGCTTGCAGAGTCGACGGGTGAGAAGTTCATTGCAGCGTCAAACCGGTCTTTGGCAGCGTCCTTCATAGCCGCTAGCTCCTGATCGTCATTGTTCCACGCGGCCTGGATAGCATCCTTCCCGCCGGTAACAATACCCTGGGCCAGCTGACAGCTGTTTCCCAGGTAGTCATTCATGGCCTGTATCTTGTTCTGAAACACCTCAATCCAGTTCGCAGCTTCCGGATAAGTGGCGTCCAGTGCTAATTGGAAGGCGTATCCTTTCGCATTAGCTGCTACTGCCCTAAGTGTTTCGACGATCTGGTCTGAGTTGATGAAGCTGAACGAACCACCGTTGAGGTCGAGGCCACCGCATCCAGCTTTCGCACTCGGCGGCTGCCAGGTAACAATATCCTGATCAATAATTTTGTTTCTAAGCTGAACAGACCCGAGGGAAAACCCACCTCTTGATTGGGTCTCAAAAGCGCGAGGCTCAGAGACGTTCGCCATAGATCCCACTTCGCCAAAAATGTTGCTCATTTCATCGTTCATATCAGCGTGTACTGATGGAGCGATAATGAAGGTGAGGGCGAGACCTACTGTGGTGCTTCTCAATCTATGGTTCAGATTCATTGTTTGGAGGCCCGGTCAATGTGTTCGAGGAGTGCGTTCGGTTCTATGAAGCCGGATTCGTCAGTGGGCTCCGCTTCTAACAGGCTTGAAAGGCGATCAGCCAACTCCATATCGCCATTCAGAAGGGGCTGAGCCGAAGCGTACTGTTCGTCAGATATAAGCCCATTAATTTGTGCGACGACCATTAGCCGGTCCTGGAGGTCGCGATAAGCGATGACGCCTTCGCCTAAAGGCTTTATGACCCCATCCTTGGTCACCATGTAAGTTGATGGCACCTGCCTCACTCCGATAACGCTCGCCTGACCTGAATCAGAGACGTAGCTAGGGAAGACGTCGCCGGGTAGCGGTGCGTTATCCATTGAGATGGGGAGCACTTTGAACCCCATGCCCTTTTCAACAGCTGCCAGGATCTTCCCTTGGCGCAGCGCGTAAGGGGATTCAGAAGAGTAAAAAAACCATATCCCGACCTTATCCGTCAGACTGGCAAGAATTTTCTCTTGGTTAGTTTTGGCCTCTGCATCGACCGCAAAACCGGCTCCAGAGGAAAGAGGGCGGCGTGAGTTCGCATCAAGATCGGGCGTGCTGAGCACCACCTTTTCCCATGTGTTTGCGAATTTGTGGCTCTTGTCTATAGCCATTTTTTGCACGTACAGAAAGGCAGAGACATTCTCAGGTGTTGGGTTATCAATGGCTCTATCCCGGTACTTATTTACGTTCTCGCGAAACCACTTGATGCTTAACGCGGCCGGCGGTGCCACAGCAGCTGCTACTTCAGGCTGTTGCTCTGGAAGCTTTAAGGTCTCAACAGGCTCTGGTGCGACTTCGGGCTGTTTACTTGGCGTTTCCGTTTCTACTTGCGGCTTGAGCTCGGGCTCGTAGAAGAACCAGCCTTCTTCAGATCGCTCATAAAATCGCCCGTCCCTAGGACTATATCCAGCCGTTGCGATATTGGACGCACCAAGCAAGAGCAGGATGGCGCAGACAGATGCTCGAGCTGAGCTAGACTTGTATCGTCGTGACATATCGCATTCCCCCAGTTATCCCTCAAGCATAAATGCCTGTACCTGTTGCCATGGCAGGGGTTCCGCGTCTTTTTTGCAGCCAACTTTTAAGTTGAGGTTTTTAGCTTGTTGAAGGTTGCGTATTTGTAGAACCGTGGAGAATAGGGGTTAAGTCAAACCACTGAAGGACACCGCTATGACCGGATTTATGAAAGCCTCATTCGCTGCACTGGCCGTTACTGTTATTTCCGGGTGTGCATCCACACCAGACCGTATTGAGTTGGCTGAAGAGCAGGCTCGGTTGAGCGAGCTGAGGTATGAACAGGCTCAGTCAGCTGCTGCGCGTGAAGATGAGCGCCTGCGCTCTGCTATGGATAACCTGCCCGGTTGGTTCCTGGAGCCACCCCAGCCTGATGTTGGCGGTATCTATGGCGTAGGAAGCGCCCAGTCAAATGATCTCCAGGTAGCGCTAAAGAAAGCTCGGTTGACTGCAGATTTTGAGCTGGCTCAACAGCTAGAGCAGGAGCTGAGCGGGCTTGAGAAAGACTTCGCCGCTGACTCTAATGGCTCAGCAAATGTGCAGTACCAGGCAGCTGTCGAGCGATTTGTCTCAGCCGTGCCTATGGCTGGGCAGGAGGTTGCCGAACAAAAGGTCGTGGTAGCAGACGGCATGTACACAGCTTATGTACTGAGCAGGCTTTCGTTTGACCAAATGGATCGCATGCTGGACCGTCGTAAGCAGAATGCTGAGGACCTGACGAGGATGGAGCAGGCCTTCGCTGAACTCCGGGAGAGGGTAGAGGCAAGCGAAACGGCTGAATCGAAAGCCGCTGTTCAGGCTGCAGGGGTTGAGACAACTGCCGTAGTAGCGCAATAAGTCGAGCCGTAAAAAAATCCGGAGCAGTTATGAAAAAAACTCAAGCGATGATGCCCGTTCTAATGATGGCGCTGGTTACGCTGATGGTTGCCTCGGCCCAGTCATCCGCGCCCCGTGTTTCGACGAAACCCGTAAGCGTCACCTATGAACTGGGGGCTGGTGACTCACGGCTAGACGCCCTCGATCATGCCAGGACCATGGCGCGTCAACAGGCGGTTAACGAGAGCGGCGCGTATATCCAGGGGACCATGCGGTTAGAAAACGGTGAGCTGTTCGAAACGATTCAGCTCCTGCAGGCTAACTACGTCAGTTTGAAGGCTGAGCAATCATCGCTTGAGATTACGCCCGACGCTCCCAATGGCCGGCTGACATTCGGTGCAATCGCTGAGATTGATGAAAGTGCTATGCAGGCCCGCATTGATGCAATGAACCGTGACCGAAATTTGGCCGTACAAGTGAAAACGCTGCTGGTAGAGAACGAGCGGTTACGTGACAGGCTGAGCACTCTCGCGCAGGCCGCACGCGGAGGCGAGGGTTTGGATCGGAAGCGCCTCTTACTCAAAAGCCAGCTTTCCGAAAACCGTCAGGTTCTTCATTCGATGTTCGCCCAGGGCAGCCTTCTTGATATGAAGAAGAGAGCCAGCGCTGATCTGCAGGTTCGCAACCAGTCCTTGTATAGAGAGACTGTTGAGCCCCTACTGCAAGGCGGTGCTACCGCGGAAATTGAGAAAGTTGTAGGCGGAGACTCTCACACTACAGCTAAGGTACGCTTTTCTTATGACCCCGCGCCGGATGAAATCTTGAAAACACTTCTGACTGCGTTCGAGCGTCCCTCAGTAGGGCCGCTCTATCAGATGTACCGGGATCGAGATTTAGTTTGGAATGATTTCAAGATCCAGTCGGCGTTACGCCATGGACGTCTTACCAACATGTACGCGCTCGAACAGATGAAATACCTGGAGCGCTACCTGGTGGCTATTGAGATCAGCTTAGGTGAAACGAAGCGCTATGTTCCGGTATTCGGCCATAACCACAAACAGTTCAACAGCCCCGAGTGTTATCGGAAGGATGGCTACTCACTGGAAGAGCTGCAGGCTTCTGGCTGGGTTCAACGCGCCGGGAGACACATCGATAGAAATCTGTGCTTGATTAACAGCAAACACGACCAGAAAGGGCGGTTTGAGATCACTATGACGAACGCAGAAGCTGAGAATGTCAGAAGCCTTCAGGCGAGGCGTGTCCTGATTGACATCGATCATATCAATCAGATGTAAGCCTCAATAAGCTGGGCTGTTGCGTCAAAGTATGGGTTACAAATCATAACGGGGGTTAACTATTTGTTAGCCTGCTTTTATGGATACTGGCGTTGCCCAAGAGCATGGCGAAGTCCGATGTCCAAGGATTGTGATAGAGCGCCGCTTGCTCGCAACGGGAAACAGAGTGCGTGCAGTTTTGAGCCCTACCGGCTAAGCGGGTAGCCAGTCTGAAACGTTACGTTACGCGGCATCTCATATTTATATTGTACTTAGCCTCGATCGCCATCTCTTAACTAGTCCGCCTAAGAAATGGAAAAAACATCTAGCAGCCAATAGCTGGGGCTGCTAAAGCTGTGCGACGCTCAGGATTTGTAGCCGTCACCGCGTTGCGGCGACTTCGCTACGGACCAGGTCGTAGAGCTGCTGCTGAGGGTTGAGACGAGGAAGCGGTTCTCCTTTAACAGAGAAAGTGGGCGTCCCCTTCACCTCGAACGCCTGAATGTCGGCCTCATCCAGCTCCAGGGTCGCAGTGATCTCAGGTGCGTTCAATACTTCACGGGCTTTTTCCACACCCAGGCCAGCCGCTTCGGCGGTCTCCCATGCAGCTTGAATCTGCGGGTCATCATGCCATCTTGGTTGCGCTTCCAGGACCGCTTGCAGGACCGGTTCGTAGAGCCCTTGTTTTCGTGCGGCTTCAAAGATCCTTGCAGCCTCTTCAGAGCCTCTATGGAACAGTGCATATCGGAGGCGTTCGTTCCACAGCAGTTATCCTGTTTTGTCCCAGCATCAGGCCCACAGCAGCTATCCGGCTGCGCTATGGTATCAGTTCCACAGCCCGCGCCTGACCGCACATCGCGACCGCGCCACTGAGGCCAGGCGTCCCGTCCCACTTGCACGGACGAGTGCAGATACAGTAGCGCCAGCCCCACACCGACGATCAGGTCCGGCCACAGCGACTCAGTCAGCATCACCAAACCTGCTGCGCCTAGCACGCTGAGGTTGGCGATGACATCGTTTCGCGAGCATAGCCAGGTCGAGCTCATATTGATGTCGTCGCTACGATGGCTATAGAGCAACGCCAGGCAACTCAGGTTGGCGACGAGCGCAATAAGCCCGATCAGGCCCATCCATCCCGCTTCGGGCACTACGCCGAAGATGCTCTTACGGATAGCCTCAGCAATGATCAAGAAGCTGAACAGCATCAGGAAGCCGCTCTTGAAAAGCGCGGCCCCCGCCCGAGCGCGGATGCCCTGGTGCAGCACAAAAAGCGAGATAGCGTATACCAAGGTATCTCCGAACATATCCAGCGAGTCCCCGAGCAGCGCGGTCGAGTTTACGATCCAGCCGGCGGTGAATTCGACCACGAACATCACGGCATTAATGGCAAGCACAATGTAGAGCACGCGGCCCTGCCGCTCGCGCAGTTGGGCAAGTTCGCTACCCTTGTTGTCGCAGCAATCATCCATTATTCAGACCTCTTACATAATACCATCTGATGCTAGAATGAGCGTTATAGTTACTAGCCCGGATTTCTCATAGTAGTCCCTGATGGGCAGATGCCTGAGGATATCCCGTTTTCCGGCGTCTCGTTCGGGGTTTTTTGATCAGATATTAATCAATTCCTGATGTGCAGACACAATTCCCCCTTTCCCCCATTACTGACGGGCCGGGGGAGCCCGCTGATCTAGGTGGGCACCAGCCGCTGAACCAGGGCTGATAATTCTGTCTTATACGGATAGCTATCACTCATCAACACCCGGATTCGGCGGGTATTGCGGATGATCACAGCGCCGACCTTGATCAGTTTCAACCGCAGGGTGCCAGCGCTCATGCGCTCGAAGGGCGTGCTTTTCAGATGCACCCGCAGACGCTCGAATAGGGTGTAGGCAAAGCCGGAGAGTATCAGCCGCCACTGATTGGTCCACCATTGGGTACTCGATGTGCGGTCGGCAAACAGATCCAGCTGCTGATCCTTGATCCGGTTTTCCATGTCACCGCGGGCGCAATACTGTTCGTAGTAGAGCTTGAACCCCTCGTCGTAGCGGGAACTGATCACGAAGCGCGGATTTGGGCCTTCGGGTCCGTACTCCAGTCGGGCGACGACCAGCCGTTCCTTCTGCCAGCTTCGTGCCTTGTAGGCAAAACGGAAGGTGCTGGCCAGCTTGTAACCGTGGTGGTCGTAATATTCCCGAACCTTGTCCATGGCGGGTGCCGCCAGGGCTTCCAGCCGCGTATTGCGCGCCATGCCCACGATGTAATCCACCCGGTTGCGGTCACACCAGGCCAGGATCCGGGGCTTGCAGAAGTGGGAGTCACCCCGGAACACAATACGGGTATCGGGCCAGTAACCCCGGATGAACCGCACCAATAGGGCCAGAATGGCCCAGCTGTGCCGGGCATCCCCCCGGTTACTGGTGCGCAGGTAGCTCACCAGCAGGTGCCGTCCGCAGAAGACATACAGCGGGAAGTAGCAGTGGTGATCGTAGTATCGGTTGAAGAACTTGCCCGGCTGGTCGCCGTGCACCGGAATATCCGTGCCGTCGAAATCCAGCACCATTTCCTTGGGCGGCTCGTCGTGCTGTTCAATGAAGTGGTGCCAGAGCAGTTCATGGGCCTTCACGATGGTTTGCCGGTCCACGGCCTGTTCCATTCGGCAGAGCGTGGACTTGCCGGCCAGGACGGAGACCTCACCCGTGGCGGATTGCAGCGCCTGATCAAAGCGTAGCGCTTCATGGTCATTCAGGTCTTCGTATCCGCCGGCCACGCCGTAGACCCGTTGCCGGACCATGGTATCGAGTTGGTGACGAACCATCGTGGAATCCCGCTGATCGACCAGAGTCTCGGCCAGTCGCTGGGTTAACTGGTGTTGCTTATCGACTTCGCGTAATAACAACAAGCCAGCATCGGAGGTGATGTGGCCTCCGGAGAAATCGGCTTCAATCTGACGGCGGAACAGTGGCGAGAAGGTCAGCTTTTCGGGTACCATTTTGGATGCGGCTTCTGGTGGTTCGTTTTTGGTGTAAGGTCCTGAAATGTTACCACTTTAAGCCGCTTTTTCCTTCCTCCTCATGAGAAATCCGGGCTAGAGAAAAGAAGGGTTTGGAAAGCAAAAAGAGAGACTAATCCTGAAGGATGAGCACTAGGGACGACATGCAGACTTCAGTCTCTTTGCCGCCTCAGCTAGCCCGGTTCTCACAGGGGGTAAAAGTAAAACGACTTAAAGTGCTATGGTTTCAATATTCTAACCAATCAAGCAAAAGCAGCCGACTCCATAATGGTACCTGAAAGACTGATCTTCTCGCCGCTCGGATGTTGCCAGTGCACAGCCCGAAAAGTGCTACGGTTTCGTCTCAATCTCGATGTCCTGCCTTTAGCATGGTCGGCGCCAACGATTAGATCGAAGTCAGATTTCGGTTCTTGAAAAACCCGAATCGTTCCGGTCGCAGACTTCTTGGAAGCATGGCTATGACCTAGGAATGTTGCGCGTGGGCAAATAGCCGATCACGGATGACGGCCGTTGAGGCGCAGCATCGCCAGAGCCCTGAATACTCAGGAGTCTGGCGGTCGTTACAAGGTTTCGTGGCTACGGCTAGACGTCATACAGCGAGGATCGGTTGGCCTCTACGAGCCGCTTTATACCGCTACGGGCATTGGCTTCGCGCGCCAATTTCAGTTCCTCCACGGTGGCGTAATCCCGGTCCCAAGCGAGCACCTTGGGCGCCATGAGGCGATGCCAGAGGGGGGGGATCATGGCGATGACGATGGTGGAAAGATAGCCGTTCAGCATCATGGGCGCCTCCGGGTAGGGCTTCAGGTCCTGGTAAGGCACCTCACCGGCGGCGTGGTGATGTGAGTGGCGGGTGAGATTGAACATGGCCCAGGAACTCACCCGCTTGGTGGTATTCCAGGAGTGGCGTGGCTGAACCGGCGTTTGTGGGTTGCGCAGCATCCCGTAGTGCTCCATGTAATTCACGATTTCCAGCAGGGCTTTGCCCCAGAGGGCACAGGCCAAAAAGAACAGCATGCCGGTCAGACTGCCGATGAGGTAGGCCAGCGCCACCAGAAACAGGCTCATCAAATGCCCGCGAATCACCCCGTTACGCCACGAGAAGGCGGAATGGCGGCGCTTCGCCAGGCGCTGCTTCTCTATGTTCCAGGCACTGAGATTGCCCTTGACGGTCGAGAGCAGAATGTGATTGTACACATTACGTCCCCGGGGCGCTGTGGCCGGGTCCTCCGTGGTGGACACATAGCGATGGTGGCCGTACACATGTTCGATAGAGAAAATGGTGTCGAAGCTGAACGCCAGCAGCCAGCGTCCGACGAACATGGATACCGGATCCCAAGTACGGTGAGTCAGCTCATGGGCGGTGATGGTGCCAACCATGCCAATCATCAGGCCGGTGATCACGAAGGCCGAGAAGTGATGACCCCAGGCAGTGGCATCGCGCGCAGCCAGAGCGTCATAGCCGGTTAGATCCTGGATAAGCTGGCCGTACTGCAAGGGGTCCCCGGGGCTGACCGTCCAAATGGCGGTAAACACTATCAGGGACAACAGTGGCAGCGCCAGCCAGAGCTGCACGGTCAGGATCTGGGGCTGCTTGAACTCTGGTGTGCTGGTATCCTCGCCGAGGATGGCATCGCCGACGATGTAGGCAGTAAAGATCAGGAGCAGCCCGTACGAGATCGCGGCACCGCCTAGTATCAGCGCTATTAGGCTTACCAGCCCGATCAGGTGAAACAGGAAGAACTTGAGGTAATGGAAGAACATGGTATTTCACTCTCTTACTAATATTTGTCAGGTCGGTACTTTTGTTAATATTTGTGAGGTTGGTGCTTCGGTTCGCTAAGCCGTCTTCCGCTCTGCATCATGCACAGAGGTAAAGCGGTCGGCGAAAATCTCCTGCTGCGGCACACCGACACTGGTGAGCTGCTTAATGCTGTGGTCGATCATGGCGGGCGGGCCACAGAGATAGGCTTGGCAGCTGGCGTCCGCGTAGCGCTCGATGGACTGGCCAACCCAGCCCCGCGCGCCCTGCCAGTTGCTCGCTTCCGGCTCATCAGACAGCACCTGCACGAACCGGAACGGTGCCTGCCATTGCCGGGCGATAGCCTCGATCTCCGGTGTGGCGTACAGGTCCGCTTGGGTGCGCGCGCCAAATAACAGGGTCACCGGCCGGGCCACGTCCTCGTGCAGGGCCTGCTCCAGAACCGACAGGACTGGGGCAAGCCCGCTGCCACCGGCAATCAGCAGCATGGGTTGGGACGAGTCCCGCAGGTAGAAGTCACCGAAGGGTCCTTCGACTCGCACCGATGCGCCAACGAGTCCCTCCCGTTTGAGGTAGCCGGACAAGCGCCCGCCCGGAACCTCCCGGACAAAAAACCGAAGCCTTCCCTGGCTGCTGTCAGGGCGCGCGGCGAAGGAATAGGGGCGAGTGATGCCGGGCAGTTGGTTGAGTGAGAGCTGGGCATACTGCCCGGCCCTAAATCCCAAGGGCTCTTCCAGTTCGACCTGGAGCTCAACGATGTCGTGGGTGAGTGCGGTCTGGGCCAAAATGCGCCCCGCAATCTGACGCGCCGGACTCTCGCCAAGCTCAACCTGAACGGCAATGTCAGTCTTGGGCACGCTTTGACAGGCCAGAATATACCCGGCCTGTAATTCCTCGGTGGAAAGTATATAACTGGCGTCGGTGAGTTCCTTCACCCGACCACTCACCAAACGACACTTACAGGTCGCACAGCCCCCTACCTTGCAGCTGTAGGGCAGGTTGATGCCATTGCTCAGCGCCGCTTGAAGCACCGTCTCGCGCGGCTTCACGGTCACCCGGTGGTCGTTGATCTGAAGCTCGTGACTGCTCTTGGAAAAAAAGCCGAACATGTCTTCACCCCGTTGGTGCTGGATTCGGAAAAGCTGGCCGGCACCCTGGGAAGCAGCGGACCGGTCAGCTTGATCGGTCTAGTCTAACGTCTGGGCGGTCGGCGCTGGGGGGTATTAATTGACAACAACGGGGTAATGATTGACAGGTGTTAAGGCGCTGACGTTTACTACGGGTAGGTCTCAGGCCCGTCGAGACAGGTAGCAGCCCCTGAGTCCGAGCATTTAGTCCGAATGAGAATGCGCCCATGCAACCCGATCAGATTCAGATCCCCGGCCAGTATCTGTACATCTTATCCGAATGTATTGAGGATTTTGGAATAAGTCGCAGACGCTGGCTGGAAGGCAGTGGCATCGAGGATTTGGGTACCTCGACTGTCGAGGCGACCGTCAGCTATGGCGACCTGCGACGGTTGATGCTCAAGGCGGCTCGCTTGGCGGACAACCCGGCACTCGGGCTATCGCTTGGGCAGCGCCTATCGCTGCCGTCCCACGGGATTCTGGGATATGCCCTGATGAACTGCGGAACCTTGTCGGATGCCGCTGTCCTGCTGGAGAAGTACATTCCAGTGCGTCTGCCGCTGGTGACGGTTCAAATCCAAAGCCAGAATGACGAGTTGGTCCTGACCTTCCAAGAAACGGTGGCTTTGGGCGAGATCCGCGAGATGTTGCTGGACGCGTTACTGCTGACGGTCAAGAAGGCGATCGATCAAATCCTGCCGGGCGCTGGCTCCAGTCTCACGGTGTGCTTTCCGATGGCACCTCATCCCGGATTTCCCTACGCCAGCGTCTTTGAATGCGGCATGCGGTTTCACGAGCCACAAGCAGCTGTGCGTTTGCCGAAGGCCTTGATGCAACTGCCAATCCCCCAGGGCAACGCTGCAGCCTATCGTGAAGCGGAAGCTCTGTGTCGGCGCGAGCTGCAAAGGCTGACCCTGGAGACGTCTTACTCCGCCCGGATCAAGCGCAAAATGTTGGAGCAGCCGGGCCAACTGCCAGCGCTGGCCGTGGTGGCTTCCTGGTTCAACCTGACACCCCGCACCTTGCACCGTCGGCTGCTGGCGGAGGGCAACCAGTACAATAAACTGTTGGAGGAGGTCAAAGTGTCCTTGGCGCTCGCCTATCTGGCCAACAGCGACATGTCCATTAAAGAGATTGCCTACTTTCTGGGCTATGCTGAGCTTTCCAATTTTCGACGCGCTTTCAAGCGCTGGCAAAGAATGAGTCCTTCCCATTACCGAGAGACCCAAGAGCAAGCTCGGTCCAGGCACCACCCGACTCTGTAAGTCTGGCAGGCTAGCGCCAACGAAGCTGCGTTCGGCGGGATGGCGAGAAACCCGCATTGGCCTTCTGCACAGCAACGGCTCTCTTTAGCCGCAGGCTCAGGCTTTAGCCCAGAGGCTCAAAGCAGAACAATCTATTACGTGTGATCGGGAGCAAGCGTCAGATGAACCATAAGCAACGCAACAGCAGTCACGCCGAGGCGAGCGGTATGGCAACCCCAGCGGAAGCCATTGATGAGACGGTGGCAACTCACTACCGTGCGCCAAGGACCTTCAGCTTCCGGGGAGCGTATTCTAGAAGACGTCTGTTAGCGACCTGTCGCACGTTCCCACGTCGATGCCAGCGACGCACGGTCGGGTGCTCAGCAGCTTTGTTTAATCTGGAAGGTTTTCCTGACAGTAGCGCCAGCAAACATCGGGTGGGAGGTCTGGTTCCGGGCACTTTTGCCGTCAAGCACGTGTCGAGCCGCATCGGCGGCGGATACATCGGGAGGCGAAGCGAACCCGGCACGCCCAGCAGCGGAACAGGCTATGGGAGCCAACAAAGGTTTCCTTTTGTAACAGTACATTTCGTAGAACAAACGGTGTTCAGGTCTTGTCTTTTGCTTTGACACCGCATCCAAGCGCTGTAGGTCATTACCATCGCCGCGGCCCGGCATACATCCGATGAACGCGATCCCCGCCACTTGCCATGCGGAAGGTCATTCCAGCCGAGTCTTTCGCGGAGATTAAGTAAGATAGAAGCGATCACCGTCGCTCAGGCTGAGGCCTTTTCTGAACAGAAGTTGCTACGAGCGGCGTTGCGACACACTCTGCAAAATGGCATCGCGAACCGCGCCCGGCCGCTCCATCGGCAGGAAATGAGTCGTTTCGGCAATGACTCGCACTTCGGCAGAAGGCAACGAGGCGCGCATTTTTTTGCGTGCAGCTTGCGAAAAGGTTGAAGCGCGTTCCGCGGCCAGGGCAATCACCGGACACCGCAACTGACGAACACCGGGCCAGGGGTTGTGTTCGGTGTGGGCGAAGGTCGTGCTCTCCCAGTCCGGCGAGCAGGCCAGCCGGACGTGATCTCTTTGAGGTACGAAGCCATACCGGACATACGCTTCGAGCCACGCCTCGGGCCAGGTCTTGAAGCCACCGCGGCCACGATAGTTATCGAGGGCCGCCGTGTGCGAGTCGAACACCGCTCGCCGACGTGCGGCTCCCGCGGCCAACGCAAACCGATGTGACCGGCGTAGCAGTTTGGCCAACCACAGCATGCGCCCTTGCCAGGGATCCATGATCACCGGCTCCGCCAGAATGAGTCCTTGCACTTTGTTCGGCTGTCGAGCTGCCGCCATGATGCTGGCGGTGGCGCCGATGGAGTGGCCTGCCAGCCAAACAGGCTCATCCAGGCTATCCAGCAGGGCAGTCAGGTCTCCATAGTAGGTCTCCCACCCACGGAAGCCTGAAGCATCCGCCGCGCCGGCGCTGGCTCCATGCCCCCGCATGTCCCAAGCCAGAACATTGCAGCCAGCGGAAAGATCGTCAAGGAGAGGTTCGTAGAGGCGGCCATGAAAACCCGTCGCGTGGGCCCAGTGCAGCGTGGGGCGCCCTTTGAGCCGTGGCCAGCGCCACAGTGCAATCTGCTGGCCGTCCGGGGCCTGGAACCCGTCGCGCTCGGCTAAATTCGGCTTATCGTTCATGAACACCTTGTCTGGCTGCCGTGGTTGGGAACAGCAACTGAACCCGCCCGATAGCATTCGGCGCGTTCTTTTCATCCTGCCAGCAGCTCACCTGTACCAAGCTGGTGCGGCGACCTTGGCGAACGATCTCTGCGCTGGCGAAGGTGGGTTGTGCTTGCGCTGACCGAAGGTAATTGATGTTGCTATCCAGAATACGCGGACAGCGACCCTCCGCATCTTCGCGCTGCGCCGCCACCCGCGCGGTTATCTCTATCAGCGCCCCAAGAACCCCGCCATGCAGGGCAGGTAGCATGAAGTTGCCAATCAGCGACTCGCGGTAAGGCAAGCAAACCTGTATCTCGGAATGATTTTGTTGGACGTGAAGTCCAAGGTGGACAGCGTAGGGAATGCGCTCCAGCAAGCTCTGCCAGGCAGCACAACTGTTGCTGCTCTCCCGCAGGTCTGGGCTTGACTGTGGTGAGTCGGCACTGTGGCTCATGCTTCTCCCTTTCGTCCTGAGGCAGTCCGGAAACTTCGGCCCCGGGTGTTGCGCATAAAGGTCGCTCTGCCCGTGGCCACCGGCTGATTATCGCCTTCAGAGAGGACGTCACAATGGATGAATGCGACCTCGTCGTTTAGATGGCGGCATGTGGCAACCGCCGACAAGGTGCGGTCGCTGACCGCAGGCCGGAAATAATCCATACGGATATCGAGCGTGGCGATGGGAGACAGATCCTGAGCCTCGGCGAATACGGCCAGCCCGCTGGCTGAGTCTGCCAGCGAATACAGAACACCTGTACAGATTTCCTCTGTGCCCTCGTCGGCGAGCATCCAGGGCTGTGGGGTTAGGCTCATACAGACCTGATTCCCGCTGATAGAGACAACCTGCATACCCAGATCCCTGCCGTGGGGAACCTGTTCGGTGAACTGCCAAGCGGTCCTCGCGGCGTCACTATGCACGCTCTTTGATTCAGTCATCAGGTTTGCGCACCCTGAATCGGGTCTCGCGCAGGTGCGGCAGTGCTGGGGCGGTAGCTGTTCATAGGTGCTCGGCATGTCATGTTGGTCAAAACAGTTATCGTGCTGAATTTTGGTTGGTCCACTAACTAAAAGTCAAGCGCGCGTTCGGTATATAATGGAGGCTATCCACGTGATGGCGTACCATCAATGCAAAAGGTTGGGCAGTGGCCGCTCCGATGAACAATATGCCGGCCTGCAGAGGAGGTGCTTAATTATGGTGCACAAACAGGCCCCACCTGTACGCAAACTGGACGATCAGGGCAAAATTTTATCCAACGCGGCCCGACTTTTTCGCGAGAAAGGATTCGAGAAGACTTCGCTCAAGGAGATCGCAGAGGCTTGTAACATGCTACCCGGGAGTCTGTACTATCGTTACAGCACCAAGGAAACACTCCTTGTCGAACTAATGCGACGGGGGGTCGGCCTGGTTACAGCAGAGGTTGAAATGGCGTATGCCGACTCGGATGATCCTGTGCAGCAGTTGCGTTTTTGTATCAACGCACACCTGCGCGCCCTGTTGGTTGATCCGGACACGGTTTACGCGCTTTTATTTGAATGGCGCTCGCTGGGCCCGGAGGCCCGCGAGGAAATTGTCGCCTTACGTGACCAGTATGAGTCCCTTTGGGCCGAGATCCTCGCAGTGATGATTGAGAAGGGCGTTATCAAGAAAAACGTTGATAGCCGCTTGCTTCGCCTGATCGGTTTCGGGGCGCTCAACTGGGTGGCAACCTGGTTCGATCCCAACGGTGATCATTCACTTGAAGCAATTGGTGATTTTGTTTGGCAGATCGCTATCGGCGGGGTTATCACTAAAGGTGTCCAGTCATAGGTACTGGTTACACCATCCGCGGGGCTGGCACGCTTCTCGACCCGCTAACCAACTTCCTGAGCCCCGCCCTGGATGTGTTTGATATAGACGCTACTCTTCAGAAACCCGGTCGCAAGGAACTGAATCTCGGGCATGTACGTAGCCTGGGCTTCCACAACGTGGACAACTTCTATATCTCCCTGACCCAGGGCGGCGGAAACTCTTTCGTTAATGACAACGGAAGTGTAAACGGCGCACTCTGGTCCCAGCACCTGGGCGACAACCCCGTTATTCCCGCGTCACGTCCGGATCTTCCGGGCTGGAATATGGTCATGCCCTTTAACGACCCAGCCAACCACAGGAAGGTTTTGTGGAGGCGCACGTCGACATCGTACCGGCGCTATCGCAAATTTTTCTGGGTGTCGGTGATGATAACCCGCGCCAGAGTTACCGTCCGGTATTCTGATTTTCGGGTAGGCGGAGTAACAGAGTACTTCTCCTGTTCGGGCCTGCTCAGAACCCATTGTCGTCCTCCGCGCGGTAAAGCTGGACCGACTAGAAGCGTCGATGCAGTCTCGGAACCTGGCGCAGCTTTTACTACTCGTCTTTATTTTTCTAGCTCCCGTGCGCCTGCAGCAGCATTTCGTCGAGAGCGTGAGGGCAAGCACACGCCTAACCGTCAACGGGCTAAATACACGTAGTCAAAATTGCATCTTGTAGCAATAGAGAAGGAGCTTGCCCCGCCTGTGGATCTGAAATAGAGCAGGCAGAAGGTGAGGTGGTCAATTTTTCATCACTGAGGAGCAAAATCGAACAATCTAGTTCAGTCGTTTTTGTGACTATTCTCGATTCCTAGCCCGGATTTCTCATAGTAGTCCCTGATGGGCGGATGCCTGAGGATATCCCGGTTTTCGGTGTCTCGTCCGGGGTTTTTTGATCAGATATTAATCAATTCCTGATGTGCAGACACAATTCCCCCTTTCCCCCATTACTGACGGGCCGGGGGAGCCCGCTGATCTAGGTGGGCACCAGCCGCTGAACCAGGGCTGATAATTCTGTCTTATACGGATAGCTATCACTCATCAACACCCGGATTCGGCGGGTATTGCGGATGATCACAGCGCCGACCTTGATCAGTTTCAACCGCAGGGTGCCAGCGCTCATGCGCTCGAAGGGCGTGCTTTTCAGATGCACCCGCAGACGCTCGAATAGGGTGTAGGCAAAGCCGGAGAGTATCAGCCGCCACTGATTGGTCCACCATTGGGTACTCGATGTGCGGTCGGCAAACAGATCCAGCTGCTGATCCTTGATCCGGTTTTCCATGTCACCGCGGGCGCAATACTGTTCGTAGTAGAGCTTGAACCCCTCGTCGTAGCGGGAGCTGATGACGAAGCGGGGATTCGGACCCTGGGGGCCGTATTCCAGGCGGGCGACGACCAGCCGTTCCTGCTGCCAGCTTCGGGCCTTGTAGTTAAAGCGGAACGTAACGGCCAGCTTGTCGCCGGTGGCTTCATGATATTCCTGGACCTTGTCCATGGCGGGTGCCGCCAGGGTTTCCAGCCGCGTATTGCGCGCCATGCCCACGATGTAATCCACCTGGTTGTGGTCACACCAGGCCAGGATTCGGGGCTTGCAGAAGTGGGAATCACCCCGGAACACAATGCGGGTTTCTGACCAGTAGCGCCGGATAAACCGCACCAATAGGGCTAGAATGGCCCAGCTGTGCCGGGCATCACCCCGATTACTGGTGCGCAGATAGCTCACCAGCAGGTGCCGTCCGCAGAAGACATACAGCGGGAAGTAGCAGTGGTGATCGTAGTACCGGTTGAAGAACTTGCCCGGCTGGTCGCCGTGCACCGGAATATCCGTGCCGTCGAAATCCAGCACGATTTCCTTTGGCGGCTTGTCGTGCTGCTCAATGAAATGATGCCAGAGCAGCTCATGGGCCTTCACGATGGTTTGCCGGTCCACGGCCTGTTCCATTCGGCAGAGCGTGGACTTGCCGGCCAGGACGGAGACCTCACCCGTGGCGGATTGCAGCGCCTGATCAAAGCGTAGCGCTTCATGGTCATTCAGGTCTTCGTATCCGCCGGCCACGCCGTAGACCCGTTGCCGGACCATGGTATCGAGTTGGTGACGAACCATCGTGGAATCCCGCTGATCGACCAGAGTCTCGGCCAGTCGCTGGGTTAACTGGTGTTGCTTATCGACTTCGCGTAATAACAACAAGCCAGCATCGGAGGTGATGTGGCCTCCGGAGAAATCGGCTTCAATCTGACGGCGGAACAGTGGCGAGAAGGTCAGCTTTTCGGGTACCATTTTGGATGCGGCTTCTGGTGGTTCGTTTTTGGTGTAAGGTCCTGAAATGTTACCACTTTAAGCCGCTTTTTCCTTCCTCCTCATGAGAAATCCGGGCTAAGAAGCAGGTCCAGTTTAGCCATATCCAGCTTTATGATGACGCGCTTCTGTCCATATATTCCTGCATCAGCTTCATGCAGTGCTCTTGGGCCATTTCTCCGTCACTACCGTCTTTTGAGTGCAGTTTTTGCATCATTTCCATCATTTTTCGATGCTCTTGCTTACCTTGCGCCCCGGTCTCGACGGTCTTGTTCGGATAAGAGCGAGCGTCGTTGATGCGGTCCACCAAACCCCCATTTGGGCTGGCTGCGACACTGCCTCCAAACCCAATAGCCAGAGAGAATAAAGTAATTTTGCTGATAGTGTTCATGTGTATAGCTCCAGTTGTCATCGTATTTCCAACTACAATTACATCACAGCGAACTGAAACCAGCCTGAAATATAAACGTAAATAGCTATCTTAAAGTTGAATCGCCACCAATAACCTAGACACGTCCCAGCCGTTCTTGGAATCGGGTCTCGAACTCTACCGGTGGTAAGAAGTCATTTGAACCATGTTTCCGTTTGCCGTTATAGAAGATCTCGATGTAATCAAAGATATCGGCCCTGGCGTCTTCGCGTGTCGTGTAGATCCTCCTCTTCACCCGCTCACGCTTCAGTAACTGGAAGAAGCTTTCTGCCACTGCATTATCATGGCAGTTGCCTCTGCGGCTCATGCTGCTTTCCAAACCATGGCTCTTGAGGAAAGCTTGCCAGTCATGGCTGGTGTACTGGCTTCCCTGATCCGAATGCACCATGACCTGATGCTTCGGACTGCGTCGCCAGATTGCCATCAACAGCGCATTCAGCACGATGTCCTTGGTCATGCGTGGCTGCATCGACCAGCCAATCACTTTGCGCGAAAACAGATCCAGAACCACCGCCAGATAAAGCCAACCCTCGTGGGTGCGGATGTAGGTGATATCGGTCACCCACGCCTCATCCGGCCGCTGAGGGCTGAACTGGCGCTGCAAGCGGTTAGGTACGACAACATGATTCTCTCCGCCTCGAGGTCGTGGTGAGCGATATCCCACCTGCGCTTTCAGGCCTTCTTCTCGCATGAGCCGGTGGACGCGGTTGATGCCGCAGACCTCACCGACATCTCGCAGATCGGAATGAATCTTCCGGTAGCCGTAGACGCCGCCGGACTCCAACCAGAACTGCTTAATAAGACCGGTCAGGCGGAGGTTGGCTTTTCGACGATCTGACGCTGGAGTGTGCAGCCAGGCGTAAAAACCGCTCGGTTGAACTTCTAGCATCCGGCACAGCCAACGGATGGGCCACCGAGCCCGATGATCCTTGATAAAGGCGTACCTCAGTCGGACTGCTTTGCGAAGTACGCCGCGGCTTTTTTTAAGATATCCCGCTCTTCCGTTGCCCGTTTCAGCTCCTTCTGGAGTCTTCGAATCTCCGCTTGAGCATCCGACAGCTCCCGATGCTCACGAGAATCCGGACCAAACTTCTTGATCCAGGCGTACAGGCTGTGGGTCGTGATATCGAGCCGTTTAGCCACGTCGGCAACCGAGTGACCACGGTCTACCACCTGCTTAACGGCTTCAATCTTGAATTCTTCGGGATAGCGCTTCGCGCTCATCTAAACACCTCTCTTGCAGTCAGTTTATCTAACTGAAAGGTGTCTAGGAAACTGATGGCGATTCAAGTCTATATAATAAATATATGTTTGCATGCATCAAAAGCACGTATAAATAATAAGTATAAAAATTTCAGTTTCATTTCAGTTTAGTGTGAGAATATCTTCGATGTAGTTAGCTCAGTACTTGAGCACTCCGAAATTGGAGTGCTCTTTTTTCTCTGCAGGCAGTATTCCTACCTATGTCAGATGAGCATCGTTGGCAGCACCAATTCGGCTTGTACTCGGTTACTCGATCCTATCCTTGACTCAGCATGTATTAACAACGTGTGGTATTTTGAAGGTTAAACTGCGTCGTGTTGGGTTTTGCGAAGCTGAGAAAATGTCGATAATCTCATGTGAGGCTCATTAAATACCCAACTGGTAGCCGCTTTTTGAACCCTACAGTGATACTGGGAAACTGGAACGGGCGAGCGGATGTATTAGATGCGGCGGTGTACGCTATGAAACAACTTGCCAAGGTTTAACTGAACCCCATATATATCTCACGCCCTGGCAGTTCAGTGTGCAGCCAAGGCAAGCTTGGGCCCGCCTTGGCACATCGGATAAGGTCCAATCAGAATAGTAGTTTCGCACCTACAGTTAGGAACCAACCGTCGGCGTCTTCACCGTGCTCGTTGGCGAAGTCCTCCGTCTTTCCATACAGCCGCTCGTAGACCACCCCGACATAGGGCGAAAAAGCCCGGTCTATCAGGTCGTAACTGAGCCTGGCGCCCAACTCGGTACTGCTCAGGCCCGAGCCGACGCCCGCTTCCTCATCGCTTGAGAACGCCACATCAATGTCGGCGGAGGGAGTGAGGATGAGATAGTTGGTTAACAGTAACTCGTATTCGATGTCCACATCGAACGAGGTATCGCCTTTCTCGCTCACGTAGAAGTTAGTATCGACTTCGAACCAGTAGGGCGCAAGCCCCGCCAAGCCAATTAAACCATAGGTTCGGTTCGGCCCTTCGGGGGTATCGAATCGCACACCGGCTTTGATATCGAAGAAATCCCAGAGCGGCTTCTGCAGGACAAACTGGTTCTCCAGGGTTTCAAAAGCCCGTTCCTCCAGAACGTATTCGCCCTCGGTTATCCAGCGGAATTTTAGCTCGTCCGTGCCAATGAAGGCATCGCCATTCCAGACGCCAAGCTCTTTATCAGTGTCGCTATAGCGATACTCCAGCTCTTCCATCTGCAGTCCGTAAAAGACATTCGGCTCTTTCTCGGCCAGGGTATTTTCCTGGGCCAAAACCGAACCGGTGAACAGAGCGGGCAGCAGGAGGCTCGAAGCGGTTACCTTTAACATCTTCTTTCTCATGAATCTGACCCCTTCACAGTACTAGCCTGAGCAGCTGAAGTCGGCTCTGACCATCCCTCATCACCAGGCCCGCCTTCGACCACGACCTTGCGGAACATACCGGCGTCAGCGTGATAAGACAGATGGCAGTGGAAAGCCCATTGACCTTCTGCGTCGACTTCCGTCTCCATGTAGACCGTTGTGCCGGGGGCTACGCTGACGGTGTGCTTGATCGGATTCCATTTGCCTGCGCCCACATCGAGAATCGACCACATGCCGTGCAAATGCATGGGGTGGGACATCATGGTCTCATTGACCAACTTGAAACGGACACGTTCGCCATATTGCAATCGGATAGGGTCGGCATCCTCATACTTCACGCCATTGATCGACCAGATGTAGCGCTCCATGTTGCCGGTTAGCCGCAGCTCTATCTCACGGGTCGGTTCACGATCTTCGTACAGTGGATTCTGAGCTCTCAGGTCTGCATAGGAGAGAAATTTACCACCGTTGAAGGCTTCAGGCGTCAAACCGCTACCCTCGGCGTAGAAGGGATCACTCGGCCCCGCGGAATCTGCACTCATCCCTTGGCCCATATTGGAGTGGTCCATACCCTCCATGTTGGAGTGATCCATACCTTTCATGTTGGAATGGTCCATACCCTCCGTGTTGGAATGATCCATGCCTTTCATGTTGGAATGGTCCATACCCTCCATGTTGGAATGATCCATACCCGGCATCCCCGACATATCGGCCATAGTCAATTCCGGCGGTTCGCGTAGCTCGGGAACTTCGGCCACCATGTTCTGGCGGGGGGCCAGGGTTCCGCGGGCATAGCCGGAGCGGCCCATGGACTCGGCAAAGATCGTATAGGCCCGATCTTCCTTTGGCTGGACGATAACGTCGAAGGTTTCAGCAACGGCTATGCGAAACTCACCGACCTTCACTGGCTGGACGTTGTTGCCATCCGCCTGGACCACCGTCATTTCCAGACCGGGAATACGGATATCGAAGTAGGTCATCGCCGACGAGTTGATAAACCGCAGCCGGATCCGCTCGCCGGGCTTGAACAACCCCGTCCAGTTCTGCTCGGGACCTTCGCCGTTGATCAGCGCCGTAAAGCCCTGCACATCTTCAACGTCTGAAGACATCATGCGCATATCACCCCACGCCATCCGGTCGGCAAGTGCAGCCTGAAAACCCTCATCGGCGACATCCTCAAAAAAGTCGCCCACGGTCTGCTGCTGACGGTTGTAGTAATCCGGCATCATCTTCAGGTTGCGCATGATGCGGTCCCCCGAGTGGGGATGCTGGTCGGTCAGTTGTACCACGTAATCTCGGTCGTACCGGAACGGCTCCCGGCCTTCGGGTTCGATAACAATTGCACCATAGGCGCCGTTCGGTTCCTGGAAGCCGGTATGGCTGTGGAACCAGAAAGTGCCCGTCTGAACGATGGGGAACTCATAGGTGAACGTTTCGCCGGGCGCGATGCCAACAAAGCTGATATCGGGAACGCCATCCATCTGGAAGGGCAGGATCAGTCCATGCCAATGGATAGACGTAGGCTCGTCCAGGTTATTGGTAACATTGATGGTGACGTCTTCGCCTTCCTTGAACCGGAGGACAGGGCCGGGAGAGCTGCCGTTATAGCCAATCCCTTCTTTTTCGAACTCCCCCGTGTTAATAGTGACCCGATCCACGGAAATGTCGTATACGTCGCCCAGCGCGAACGCCGGCGCCAGCATTGCGAAAACCAGCACTGCCAACAGGCCATGCGGCTTTCCGGTCGTGTATTTTCTCATATCAGTTCCTGTTCGGAGCCGGGCTCCGGGTACGGTTAACAAAGGCCGGACAGAGCATTACTGAACTTCGATCTGGCCCATCATTCCGGCGTCATAGTGTCCCGGTACATTGCAGGCAAATTCCAGATCGGCGTTCTCGCCAAAGGTCCAGACGACCTCCGCGGACTCACCGGGCTCGAGCAACACGCTATTTGGATCGTCGTGCTCCATGGTTTGGCCGTTGCCCATATCCATCTTCATCATCTCGCGATTGATCGAGTCGCCCTGGATGACGCCGTGCTCGACCATCATCATCATTTCGTCCTGATGGGCGGCGTGCATGGCGGCGGTGCCGATATTAAACTCGTGAACCAGCATGCCCTCGTTCTTGACCACGAACCGGACCGTTTCGCCCTCGTCTACGTTAATTTCTTCCGGATCGTAATAGTTGTCATACATGACGACCTCGACCGTGCGCGATGCCTCGGCAGCCTCACCTGGCTGACCTATAGTGCTGTCGGCATGATGACCGTCACCATGTCCGGGAGCGGCTAGAACGACGCCTGAGAGGGAAAGGGTCAACGAGGCAATCACGGAAACTAATCGGTGCTTTTTCATCGGGTTTTAACTCCTGGGTAAGTAAGTCGTTCGGTGGTCGTAGTGCCCACCGAAGGGACGGCAACCCCTGCACAAGTAGCAGGACAAAGGGCCACCCCGGACTGAACAGGCCACAAGATGCCAGATCAAGCTGAACCCTTGCTGAAAATCTGGGAAGACTGGTGACAATCGACTGATCTCAGGCCATTGGACCGGTTTAAGGGCATAGTGCGTACAGACCTGGCTTTGCACAGCCGCGCCAGGGCGATTTTGAAATGAGGCATCGCTTGATAGGTTTTTCAGTTCGGATTCAGGTTTAGGAGGACAATGTCACGCTGTAAGTTAACGCCAGCTCGCTGACGGCGACAGCATTGGCAATTTCGAAGTGATGAGAGGAGTTCACCATGCGGCTGTTGCTCGTCGAAGACGATGAAATGCTGGCGCTCAGCCTGACCCGCTTTCTACGGTCGGCCGGGTTTGCCGTGGACCACGTCAGCTCTGCCCAGAACGCCAGAGCCATGGGCTTACAGGAGGATTACCGCGCGGCCGTCCTCGACATAGGCCTACCGGACGGTAGCGGGCTTGAAGTGCTCGAAACCTGGCGCCAGGCCCGGTCGGAGGTGCCCGTGCTGCTACTAACGGCGCGGGGCGGCTGGCAGGACAAAGTCAATGGCCTCAAGGCCGGAGCTGACGATTATCTGGCGAAACCCTTTCATGCCGAGGAGCTAGTCGCTCGCATTAATGCCTTGATTCGACGCAGCGAGGGCCGTGTCCACAAAGTGCTGCAAGCTTCGGGGTTCGAGTTGGATGAGGAACGCAAGCGAGTCAGGACACCCGAAGGGGCTTGGCATGGCCTCACGGGGACCGAATTTCGGCTGCTGCGTTGCCTGATGGCGAGGCCGGGGCGAATTTTTTCTAAAGAAGAGCTATTGGAACAACTCTACAACCTGGATGCCGACCCCTCGCACAACGTCATCGAAGCGTACATCCGCCGGCTACGCCGTCTGATCGGACGGGATTCCATTACAACGTTACGCGGTCAGGGCTATGTTTTCGATACGTCCCAGTAAGGTCACCCGCTCCCTTCGCACAACACTGCTCTGGTGGCTTTTACCGTCCGCCATCGTCTTTATGGGAGTGGCCTGGCTGATCCACGGCTTTTTGCTAGAGCAGATGTCGCGGGACTTTGTCCACGAGCGTCTGCATCAGGAAGCAGAATTTCTGGAGCGACAAGTCCGGCAAACATATCCCGACTTTGATGCCGCACTGCTCGCAGATAGCTACTTCCATGAGGTTTTTCACCACACCTTTGCGTTGCGTATTGGCGATAGAGTCGCTTTCTCCCACCCAAGCCGGCAAGACAAATTCCAGCCCTGGCTCCAGAATCCGCAGACGAACTTCCTGACGATCGAGGGGGATGAAACCGGTGCGAGTTTTCTCGCCTTTCGTAAGGCGTTCGAAATGGCGGGTGAGCCAATAGTGATTATCGTAGCTGAAGACTATAGTTTGTTGGCAGACAGCCAGCAGGAACTGCATCTCTGGACTGCTGTCGTCTCCGCCGCGCTACTGCTATTTCTCGTCCTGCTGATTCTACTTGCGGTGCATATTGCGTTAAGGCCTGTGAAGCAGCTCCAACGAGAGCTGGGTGATTTGCGAGCCGGGGCCCGCGACCGCCTCAGCTTATATGTGCCTAATGAGTTCGAGGGCCTCATTTTCGAGCTGAACCGCTTGCTGGACACGCTGGACACTCGTCTGGAACGGTCCCGCCAGGGAATGGCTAATTTATCCCACAGTATCAAAACGCCAATCGCTGCCTTGACACAAATTCTGGCTGATCGGGATACACCGGTCGAAGGGCCCCTGCGGGAGCAGATGGTCTCTCGTCTGGTCGACCTGGACAGCCAACTGGAAGCCGAAATGCACCGCAGTAGCTTTGCGGGCCCCCAGGCCGGAAAGACCGCAGCGCCTGAGACCCAGGTGCGGGAAATTGTCTGGATGCTGGGCAGGCTCTACGAAAACAAGCAGTTTCACATGGAAACGGACCTGGAGCAGCCGCGATGGCCGGTAGAGGAGCACGATTTCAGTGAGTTAATCGGCAACCTTGTTGATAACGCCGGAAAGTGGGCTAAATCCGAGGTGCTCGTCAGACTAACCCAAAGTCAAAACGAACTCGTTTTAGAGGTAGAGGATGATGGACCCGGTGTCGAGCCTTCTGCTCGGGCTGGCTTGGGCAGTCGAGGACTGCGCCTTGATGAGCAGACTGAAGGGCACGGGCTCGGCCTGGCGATAGTGCGAGACATCGTGGAGAGATACAACGGCCACCTCGTGTTTTCAGATGGTAGACTGGGCGGGTTGCTGGTGAGAATCAATTTAACCAAAACTTAGTGCTTGCTGTAGCGCGTTCAGGTCGCGGAGAGCCCGCTCCGAGGTTCGTTCTTAGTCGACATACAGGGCTGTGACCGAAGATTGTCGAACAAGAGGGCAAGTCTCCTAATTGACTACCGGTGTCGGTGCTTCCTATCAGCCGCAGGAAACCAGAGCGGCTATCCAGGCGCTACCAAAACACACCTGCGCGGCGAGCTAACAGCATAACTCATTTACTCGAGCCGGCCTTGCTACGGGAACTCCGGTAGCAGAGATTGCTAGCGAATCATTGCGATCGGCCCCGCTACAGTTCTTAGACTCTTGCCTCTTGCCTCTTGCCTCTTGGCTACTGGGAAATCCCGTGGTGTTCCTTTCAGCACGAAGATACTAGACCGCCCGCATCAGATGGACCGCAAACCACTCCTTTGGATCGGTCCAATGGGCTACCGGCTCAAACCCCGCCCCTTGAGCGAGTTTCAGAAACGTATTGGGCGCGTACTTGTAAGAGCTTTCAGTGTGGATGCTTTGCCCCGCTGCAAGACTGAACTGGTCTTCGCCGACGCGAACAGGGGTGTCGCGTTTGCAGACCAAGTGCATCTCGATGCGGCCCAGGTCCGCGTTGTAAAACGCCTTATGGACGAAGTCTTCTCTCAGGAAGCGACAATCAAGCCTTTGGTTGAGGTGTACCAGCATGTTCAGATTGAACTGCGCGGTGAGTCCCTGTGCGTCGTTGTAGGCGGCCTCAAGGGTTGCTTGGTCTTTGGGCAGGTCGGTGCCTATCAGTAGATGCCCTCCTGATGGTCCGGCCAGCCCGCGGAAATTCTGAAGCAGAGCCTGGGCATGCTGCGGATCGAAATTGCCGATAGTCGACCCGGGGAAGAAAATCAGCCGGCCTTCGTCTGGGATCGAGTCGGGCAGGATATGCGAGCGCGTGAAGTCACCGCAGATGGCGTCTACTAACAGGTTGGGGTGAGATGAAGCCAGGCGTCTGCAGCACTTAACAAGAAAATCCCGGGAGATCTCGATCGGGGCATAATGAGTCAGCTTTTCATCGCGCAGAAGAGTCAACGCCTTGTCGCAATTGCCGCTCCCCGGCTCTACAAGGACGTTGCGATCATCGACGTAGGCCAACATCTCGTCTATGTGCCTGGCAAAGATGGCTGCCTCGGTGCGGGTAGGGTAATACTCGGGCGTTGCGGTAATGGCATCGAACAGGGCTGAGCCTCTGGCATCGTAGAAAAATTTGGGATGCAGCCAGGGTTGCGCAGCTGACATACCGCTTCTGACCAGCTCCAGGTCGTCATCGACCGGATCGTGTAAGTGGTGCACCCGAAGATTGGGTGGGCTCTCTTGGTTGGAGGCCGGGTTAAGGGCCAGATTGGTATTACGATGCTTGGCGAGAGTTTCCAAAAGTACGCTCCTGCGATAGAGGGGTGAGTCCTTTGGTTCCGGTCCCGGAACCTTATTGTCTTGCTGATCCATTGCTCTACGCCTTGCCCCGTTCAGACCCCTGCGGAGACCTCAAGCGGCAGGGCAGCTGCAGAGTCAGGTCTACGGGGCCGAAAACCGTCAGGACGCACCAGGCATAGCATCTCGCGCTAGCCGCAGACCGGTGAACTGCCACCGGTCTGCGGCGTAGAAAAAGTTTCGGTAGCTAGCGCGACTGTGGCGTGGCGGCGTCGCACAAGAGCTACCGCGAAGGACAAACTGGTTACACATAAATTTGCCGTTGTACTCGCCCAGGGCGCCTGGCGTAACCCGATAGCCCGGATAAGCCCGGTAGGCCGAGGAGGTCCATTGCCAGACCTGTCCGAATAGATCCCGTAGCCCCTTGTTTGGTGTGGTGCCAGTGGGCTGCAGGCGTTTGAGATTGAAGTCGGTTTCCCGCCCCTGCTGTGGTTTGTGGGACTGCCGGCAGGCATGCTCCCACTCTTCTTCTGTGGGGAGGCGTGCGCCAGCCCAGCGGGCGTAGGCATCGGCTTCGAAATAGCTCAGATGGCAGACTGGATACTCGTTGCGCAACGGTTGCTGGCCATGAAGGGTGAAGACTGAAGGTGAGTCGGCATCCAGATCCCAGTAAAGGGGCTGGGTCCAGTTCTGCTCCTGCACCGTGCTCCAGCCATCGGAGAGCCAGAGCTCGGGGCGGCGGTAGCCTCCATCCGCGATGAATTCACCGTATTCCCCGTTAGTGACCAGCTTTCTGCCCAGGGCGAAAGGCTCTAGCCACGCTTTATGCGGTGGGCGCTCATTGTCGAAGCCAAAGCCGTCGTCCGCAGGCTGACCTACGTCCACTAATCCGCCTTTATAGAATTCGAAGCCGGCTTCGCCAGGTTCCCGTTCCGGTAGTTCGGCCTGCATGTAGAAAGGCGCGAGCGGATTGCAGCCGAGATTGTACTTGAGGTCGGTGAGCATCAGTTCTTGGTGCTGTTGCTCATGGTTGAGTCCGAGGTCGAGCCGACTCGATATCTCACCCTGGTCGGCATGGGCCGGCTGGTCCAGTAGGGCTGACATGGCCTTATTGACGTGCTGCCGATATTCCAGGACTTCGTTGAGTCCCGGCCGGGACAGCAGGTGCCGTTGCGAGCGAGGATGCTGTTTGCCGATACCGTTATAGTAGGAATTGAACAGGACCTGAAAGCTTTCGTCGTAGTGCCGGTAACCCGGACTGAAAGGGGTGAGAATGAACGTCTCAAAAAACCAAGTAGTATGGGCGAGATGCCACTTTAAGGGACTGGTGTAAGGCATTGCCTGAAGGTTGCAATCCTCGGCGCTGAGAGAAGCGCATAACAGTTCTGTCTGCTCACGAACTTGCCTGAACCTGAAGCTGTTGTTCAAAGGCGCTTGTTTTAGCATGACTTGCATCCTTGCTTGTTCGGTTTGGCTTTCAGTTGCCGTCTCGAAGACTCCTAAAACCCAAGATATACAGTTGTAGAGAAGGTGGCAGGTAAAACTGAATCTAAACTGAAATTTCTCTTGTTTAACCTTGCGTGATGATAATGCCAAGAACCCGAGCACAGGTACTCTTTACTGCCGCTGCCGGTCGCTTTGATGAGGTTTATGCCGCAGTAGGGCAGCAGCCTAAGACCCTCAGAGAAGTCATCCGCAGACCATTTTTCCAGAAATGCCTCGTTGAGCCGCCTCCGACCACTGGCCGTTCTCGTTGATTCTATGAGTTCCGCAAGCCCTCGCTCAGCGCGAACAGGTAGGTTCGCGCCGGGTGGCATAGAAGGGATAGACAATATAAGGAATGCGGTTGCGAGCTTGGCTGTTTCGGTGCCTTCCGCCCAGTCCCTGATGTCATTCGAAGTAATGACGTCCTGAGTCTCGGGTTCGCTGAGCGGCAACACCAACCGTGTTTTGGAAATAGACAGCTGCATAACCTCTCGGCTAGCGTAAGCATTGAAGAGCCAAGTATAGGGGTAGTGAACATCTTGGGTCAGCAAGAAGCACTTGTCTTCTAAGCCCGTATACTTTGACGCTAAGTAAAGAAAAAGCCGTTAACACGGGGGAATCCCGAAGTACCAACGGCGATAATGTTTTTGCGGACGGTGATGCCCCCCATTTCACCTCCGCCCGGACGCTCTCTCGGCCGTCCGGCCCTATTCTTGCCGAGCTCGGTTTACGGGCTCGGCGCCAAACTCGGTAGTGGCGAATCAGGCGCCGCTACCGAGTTGTTAAGCACCTCACTTTCGCCCAGCGGATAAAGCGTCTCACACGGGCGCTTCTCGCCCGTGCAGTTGCGCATTCTTCCTATCGATTAAACTGAATCTGAATCAACCTGGAGAACCTGATGAAAAAACTTATAGTCAGCTTGTTCTGCGCGGCTTTCTTGGCCGGATGTAGTGAGCCTGAAGCGGTCTACGAACAGTCAGAAAAGATGAAAATGGGCCACGGGCTGGTCGTCAAAATAGCAGGAAACTCGGAGTATGCGACCGCCCTAATAAAGCACAGATTCAATTCTTATGAATTCGAAGGGGTTTTGCTTGAGGGTGGAAAGGGAATAAGCCACGTTTTTAAAGGGGTGCAGATGTCGACATAAGTTTGTCTAATGACGTGTTATCAGCCAGGTGCGTCCCAGGGAAATTGTGCTATTCCCGGGAATGGGAAGGTGCATTCAGGATAGGCATCAAGTTTACCGATCAAGAAGTGGCCTGGTATGACAGCAAGCTACAAAAGCGTTTAGTCGCTATTGAAGAGCAACTGGCGGCCGATCGTTGCCCGAGATCCACGGCGATGTTGAAAACAGCTAGATAAACGCTAAAGACACAAATCCGAATTCTCGCTCCTCACGGAGAGAATCAGGCAGCTGGCCTGGCCAATAGGCAAATCAGCATAACGTTTTTGCAAAATCATCGGTTAACCCCCTGGGGACAATTATCCCCGGAAGGGGAATTGTCTCCTCTTACTTAGGAGACAGTCATGTCAGTTCAAATCTTTAACTCACGATTCGAGGGTATCCGCGCTAAAGCAGAGATGGTCATCAGCCACCTGATAGGGCTTCTCGACTCCGGGTATTCTCTTTGCTGTGCTTCGTCAATGGGAAAAGACAGCTCAGCAGTATTGGTCCTAATGTTTGAGGCTATGCTTCGAGCAAAAAGCAACGGGACTCAGCTACCACAATGCTTCTTATCGCACAGCAACAGTGGTCTGGAGAACCCAGCTATGGACTCCTACACCGGGGAGATGTTGCTGGCAGCAGAAAGCTTCGTAGAACAGCATGGTTTGCCTTTGCGTATCCTGTCTGTGGAGCCGGCTCTCGCCTCATCCTTCTTTTACGCGACTATCGGACGCGGAAAGTTACCCATCTTTGTGGACTCCAAGCACAGACAGTGCAGTGTCGACTGGAAAGTGCGTCCCCAACATAAAGCTCTTCGGTTAATCCGTAAGCAACTGCCTAAAGAGCAGCAGCTCGTGATCCTGGTTGGTACTCGTGAATCCGAATCGGCCGCTCGCGGTGAGCGGATGCGAGCGGCAGGGCATAAGGCACATTCGCTTGTCCAAACGGATGACGAAGGGGTCTTTACCAACGCTTGTATAGCTGACTGGGAAATGACAGACGTATGGAACCTCTTGCTCAGCTGTGACCGGTCGAGGCAGGGTATTTATCAAACCTTCGTTAAAAACTTCAATCACACCCTGGATCTCTATAAAGCGGCCAATGAGGGTACCTGCGTCATTGTCTCTGGGGATGGAGGCAACAGGGCAGCTTGCGGCGCACGGCAGGGCTGTGGGATATGTCCTGTTACCGGCGACAGAGATAAGTCGATGGAAGCTATGATCGCTTCTGAACCAAGTCGATTTGGGTATCTGGAAGGCATTAACAAGCTCAGGAACTTCATTGTTCGAACACAGCACGACCTTTCTCGTCGAGACTGGCTTCAAAAGAGCCTTTCACCGATCGGATATGTCTCGCTGTCACCGGACGGATACTCAGCTTGGATGCGCCGTGACATCTTGCGGTACATGATCACCCTGGATGTTCTTGAGGAGGAAAGGGCAGAGGAACACGCCGCGGCGATTTGTCGTGGTGAGGTCGAACCAACGGTCGAGAACCGGCGGCTGGCTCATCCTCAATTTCAATGGATTACTCCGAGGAACCTGGTGGCCATCGACTTTGCCTGGGGCGTTCATGCCTGTTTCGATCACGCTTTTCCAGCGTTGAGAGAATGGTATGAGATACGGGAGCTCGGCCGGAGATACTTTGTGCCTGAAGTGTCCAAGACCGATTTCCCGCCCAAGAAAATTCCGGAAAAGAGGTTCTTCTACGTTGGCCAATATGGGCATGCGTGGAAACTTGACGGCTTAAGGAATCATTTTGCAGAAGCAATCAACCCTTATAGACGGCCAGGAAAGCCAGGGTTTGGTGCTTACGTGGATTCTGATAGCGGCGAAACACGTCGAGTAACCTATTTCGAGGAGTCTGATGAGCTGACTATTGATGGCGCCACCGCAAATAGCTTCGTGCTTGAGTTTGAAGATCTTTTCTACGAGATTGACGGGCTCGATGTACAGCAAGGTGTGACCTATCTACTTGATCGGGGAATCGTGAAAGTGGGTAGAGGTCAGATTGGGAACTACGACCGTATTGCACGTAGAAGTCAATTTTGGAAACGACTGCAACGCCAAGAGAACGTGGCTGACGTGCAAAAATTCGTGTTGGAGAACTCAATCCCCTCATCCGAGCACACCAAGCTGATGGAACAAGCGCGGCAGGAACAAGAAGTTCAGAGAGAGCAGAACTTTGATCTGTTCGAAAGCGAGCTTGCTGCGTAAACATGGGAGGAGAAAGGTAGCGCCACTTGTGGTGCTACCCCTTTAACAGCGGTTTCACTGGGGGCACGTTTCGTGCCCGCCGGTGAGGATTAAACACAGAGTATTTTTCGCAGAGCATACTTTCGTCCAGGCATTGCTAGAAAAAACACGCAAACCTCCAGGAGGAATGTGCTTCGCGAAAGCTACTATTGTTGCATTCACTGCCTCGGCAGTAATCAGGTGAGCTGAGCCTGCCCCAATCAGCACTTCCTTAACCCTCTGGGGGACACCTCTCCCTTAGGGGGATGGTGTCTCCGTTCTCATACGGAGTCATACCATGACAGCAATTATCGTCACCAAAGTCGGCGAAAAAAGAGAAAACCCTCGTATCTGGATCGAAGGCCGGAAGCTGGAAAGAGAAGGCTTCTGCCACGGGACGTCCTATACCGTCGATTCCAGAGATGAGAACCAGCTCGTTCTGGTTCGGGTAAACGGCCAACCGGTCGATGGAGCTGAGGTCCGGAAAGTATCCGGCCGAGTTCGAAGGGCCAGTCAAACAGTATCCCCAATCATCGATATCAATTCCCGCGAGTTGTCTCGGTGGTTCAGGGTTGATGAGAAGCTTCGGGTGGCGATTCGCCGCGGGAAGATCATCATCAAGATCCACCACACGAAGGGCCTGGCGTTCGAACGGTTGGAACGGATCAGGAAGAAACTAGCCGAAAACAGGAAGCTGGCGGTTCACTCCCACTACCATGGCGCCGGAATACTGGACCTGGCGATTCATTCCGGGTTCGCAAGAGCCGGCGTTAAAACGTTTGTTCAAGTCGCGATAGAGATGGAGCGGAAGTACCTCGACATCTCATTGAAACAAAACCCCGAGCTGTTCGATGAGGATTCCATTCTTATCGAAGCGCCTATCCAGGATGTTCGCTTCGACCCCCGGGTTAAGGCTGATGTTCTGGTAGCCGGATTGCCTTGCACGGGGGCAAGCCTTGCCGGACGCGCAAAAATGCGGGACACCAAAGGAGAGAAGAGAACATATCTCCCTGAGGAGCATGATTCAGCGGGTGCATTGTTCTACCACACGTTGAGGTATGTCGAGGCGTCTCAGCCTGCTGTGATCGTGCTTGAAAACGTGAAAGCGTACTCCACTACCGCAAGCGCGGCCGTTATACGAGCCCTTCTTTCAGGCGCTGGTTATACGGTTAGTGAAAGGGTCCTAAATGGTAATGAATTTGGGGCCCTGGAGAACCGCGATCGGCTTTGCATCATTGCTGTTACCGAGGGCCTCGAGGACATCATAGACATGTCTGAGATTGTTCCGTTAACAGTGAAGCCAGAGCGGTTGTCAGATGTTCTTCAGCCAATTCCGCTGGATTCGGAGCGTTGGAAGTCGTTCGACTACTTGCGCCTGAAGGAAGAGCGAGATATCGCGGCAGGGAAAGGCTTTCGCCGTCAGTTATTCACTGGCGAGGAGGGCCACATCGCGACCGTTACCAGGCAGTACATGAAGTGCAGGTCTACTGACCCGTTCATTCAGCACCCTGAGTCGGAGGAGCTTTCTCGTCTTCTGACACCAGTTGAGCACGCCCGGGTTAAAGGTATACCGGAAAAGCTCATCAGCGATTCAGACATCGCTGACACCACGGCCCACGAAGTTCTAGGTCAAAGCATCGTCTTTCCGATGTTTGAGGCGGTTGGGTTCGCTCTGGGTAAACAGCTTGCTGAATGGATATCAATGGAAGAGATGGCTGCAAACGCGGCTTAACTCGGTTAACACACCTGGGGCCCTTTCGGGCCCCTTCTCTATCTTTTTCCGTGCTGAATGGAGTCTTCCTTCCAATCAATAGATCGGAAAGAAGATTCTGTGCCTTGGCACATGAACCGGTAGCTGGCCGGCCTTTGGGATAAACAGAACTCCAATCCAACCAGGTTGAGCATCGCTAAAGCGAGGCCCAACCCCTAAAAAAGGAAAGTCTTATGCATTTCATAGCATTCTTTGCTGCTTTGTTGTTTTCCAATTCTGGCACTGAGGCTCCGCGAGCTGGTCGTCACCATTCTGATGGTTCTGATCCAGTAACGGGGGTTGCCCGATGAACTTCCAAAGCTGGAAAGAGGGAGTAACTCAACTGAGTTCTCACGAAGCTTTTGTGTTCGTGCGAGACAATGACCTGCAGAGCCAATTTCCTGAGATCAGCGATGACTTTCAGGGAACTCTAGCGATCTACCCGGGAGGGCTAGTGATTACTCAGGTGAACGGCCTTTATCGGCTGGTCCTGGGTGATTATGAAAGGTCTAACCAGTGCCTTGCCGTGTTAGAAAAATCACTGTTTCGGTGGGCGTGGGACAACGATCGTCTGGCCTCCTAAATCTCCCCCAAGGGGATTCTTTTCCCAGATGGGAAATGTCTCCCTCTCACACAAAAGGTGCATTCATGCAGCAATCCACGACAGCTTCGGCTGAGCCGGAGAGGCTACTGGCCGCGCAGCCCACACTGCGGGTCGAGGATATAGTTCCAGCTTGTGGTGGTACCGAGCCAATCTCTGTCATAAACGGCCGGCGTTGGTTGTACTGCTTCCAGCCATCCAGTGGAAAGCACTGCTATCTCGACGTAGATAATGATCTGATTACCTGGAACCGCAGTTTTCATCCAGCTTTCTCTCCGGAGCTTGAGGGCACCGAAGAAGAGCTTCAACCGTTGGCCAGAAGGGAAAAAGCGGCTGCTGAGGTCGAGCTTTTTTACTTCTAACTGGCGTTCTTTTACTCGGCAGAGGAGCTCTTCGGAGCTTCTCTCTCGAAAAAATCATAGGAGAGTGTCATGGCAAAGCTATATTTTGTCGCCACTTCGGTTATCGCTTTGCCCAGTCGTGATGCAGGGGTTGTGTCTGCTTTGGCCCGGGTTCATCCCTGCCGACTCAGTAAGACCAAAGGATCCAGACTGCTAAATCGTCGGGAAGCCGTTAAGCTAGTGAACCGAAACAATGGGCTAGAAACCATTCGGTTCGCCTTGGGCGCGGGGAGTATGGACATAAGATCTCCATCCGCCATAGCTATCGATTACGATTCCGCAGATGCCTTAGGCGTAAAGCTTGGTGAAAGCGGTTTAGAAATCGAGGTCCGGAAAGCGAGCTACTGGAGCATTTTCGGGTACTACTTAAGGCATCCGGACTGGGGGTACAGGTTAACTACTCATGTAGGCCTTGGTGGCTTGATTCTAGGGATTATTGGTGCCGGTCTTGGTGTCATATCCTTCTTTTAGCAACTGGAAGCCCTCGCCTTTTTGGCGGGGGTTTTTTGTTTCAGCCATATACACAACCTGAGCGTTGCAAAGCTAGGCTCCTGTGCAATGATCTTGCGATGAACGTAAAGCAGAACGGGGTAGCTCGGTTGCGGCCGAGACGCCTCTCAGACGAAAGGAGGGCTCTATGAACTATCTGAACATCCAGGCCATTAAAATCAGTGAGACGGAAGCCAAGGTCCTTTGGGCGGTCTCTGATAGCAGAAGAGGAGCGTTAGTCCTCAGAACGACTACACCTCATCCCGATATTGATATCCTTGCTGAACTGGCCGCGGCGAAGCATCTAATCACTGATAGAAACATCCTGGGCAATAAAGTTCGCAACGGAGTGGGTGTGCATCTCACCTTTTCAAAAGGTGCGGTCAAAAAGTTAGCTACCGGAAAGTCAGCAAAAAAGCATCTCCAAAGGTACGCCGCATTCCTTTCATCCCGACTGGTGGGCTCGAAGATAGAGATCCAGAAGAAGAATGAGCGGTTGCCTCCGGCTGATACAGAGCCCACAGAAGTCATCTCACCTGACGCACGAACTTACATTGAAGTGGATACGCCGGCGCTAGGCCCCGTTCAGATAACTGACCATGCGTTACAGCGCTTCATTGAAAGGTTCTTCCCGGGAAAACCGGAAAATGCTCTCAAATCACTCGAAGAACGGTTGATGAACGCGTCGCTAAAACCGATCAAACTACCGGGGTCTGTCCAGGCTCATAAGGACAGGAAATACGGGAAAGAGGATAGGGCGGTCTACCGTCATCCCACAGATGTTGTTCATTTTGGGGTTATCGACCGACAGCATCAAAAGATACTGGTGACTGTATTCAACAGGACCGATACTCAGATCGCTTCAGAGATGGATGAGGCGACTGAAATCGAGGCATCGTAAGACATCCAGAGAGTTTGAGATATTTTTTAACCCTAACCTGAAGGTTGGCTCTGCCGCTCCGTTGATATTCTGACTGCAATTCGACAACCCAACGGAGCTGTAATGTCTCAGGCCAACACCACAACCAAAACCAAGACCCTGATTTTTGGCGGGCTTGTGCTAGCTATAGTTCTTTCTGCGCTTGCACTCTTTCAACAGAATGCAACAGGGAAAAAAATTGATCGGCTCGCTGAAATTGCGGAACAACAAAGCAAGATGCTCAATAGCAATACGAGCCAGGCCGATATTGAGCAGATGATGGCTGCTCAGATCGCGGCTTTCGAGAGGGAAAAGCAGCTCCGTCAGTACAAGTCTGTAAGCCCAGCCTACTCTAATGCTCAAGAGCGGCTTGAGTCAGAAGACCTGATTTACGGTAATCCCGATGCTGAGTTCAGCGTAATCGAATTTTCCGACTTTGATTGCCCTTACTGTAAGAGCTACCACGAGACACCAAAAAAAGTAGTGGACCAGGCAGGGGGAGACGTTAACTGGGTATGGAAGCATTTTCCCGTTCATCCCTCAGCACGTTCCCTACACGAGGCGACCTCCTGTATAGCCAAAGTGGCTGGCAATAAGGAATTCTGGACGGCGTCCCAGCTGGTCTTCGACAACGGTGGCAGTAATGGCATCAAGCCAGGCGAACTGGCTGATCTCATGCCCATTGATCGCAAGGCCTTCGATGCGTGTATGGCTTCGGGCGAAATGAAGAGCAAAGTTGAGGAGGATTACAAATTTGGCCAGCAAGCAGGGGTTTCGGGAACGCCTGCCAGTTCTGTGATTCACCACAAAACCGGGGAAGTTTATACCCTCTCAGGGGCTGTACCAGAAGGCCAGCTGCAAGCAGCCATTACTCAGCTGCGCAAAAAAGCGGCCGCGGCCGAGTCTGTTGAGGGTGATAACATCGAGGAAGTGGCTCTAACCCAGTAATCGTCTGGTATAGCTCACCTCACAAGCCCCGCCTCGAGCGGGGTCTTTTCATTCGGAATAGTGAACCCCTAAGGGTTAGGTCTGGTCGCCACCGGGCTCATCTTTCTCAGATGATGATTGTCGCTGCACTTCAGCTAGAGCCTCGGATAGTTCAACAATTTGCTGGTCCTGCAGCTGCAGCTTTTCCTCCCATGAATCATGCTCGGCCCGCAGGCGAGCATAGCTTTCTTTACAGGCGATGATCGTGCTCTGCTGGCTCTCGGAGCGGTTTTGCATGTGAAGGAGCTGGGCCTCAAGTCCTTCAGTTGAAGCTCTTTGACCGGCGAGATTCTTTTCTGCTTCCTGCAGGAGGGTTCTCAAGGAATCAGTTTGGTCCGCTGACTGGCTCAATTGAGCCCGCAGCTGTTCCTTCTCTGCTTCTAGTTTCAGAGCCCGGGCATCACCGTCCCGTCTTGATCGATCGATCTCCTTAGCCCAGTACTCATTCTGCAGATTGAAGCGTTCTTCTTCTTTTCGGGCTTGCTCCTTGTACTCCGAGATGGTGCTCTCGAACCGCTCAACCTCCTCCTGATAGCGGGTTTCAAGCCGGGTAAATGCAGCTTCGTGATCCTTTGTTTTCTGCTCGAGGAGCCGTTCACTCTCACTTAGATCTCGTACCGCTGACTCAAGTCGCTGTTCTAGCTCCTTTGTTCGACCAGTTAACGCATTCCTTTCCTGTTCTTGCCGGTCAACCTGGTCCTTTAGCTCGTGAGAAAAAGACTCAAGCTCCGCATTTCGGCGGCGAAGATCTGCCAGCGTGTCATCGCGTTCCGCCAAGGTTGAGACTAAGCGGATTTTTTCTGCCTCGAATTCACTTTGCGCTGATTCGAACTGCCTGCCGGCTTCTACAACGGCGACGTTAAAAAACGTCTCCATGGGCTCGAGCAATGCCTCTGGAAGTGATTTAGGCAATTGCTGAAGGCCATCTTCCTGGAGCGACGCTCGCCAGTCGTTCAGGTACTGATTGATTGTCGTATTCGAGCCCCGGTCACCAACAGCAGTCCTGACCGCGGCAACGGTCGGGTTCTTTCCAGACTTAATCAATCCTGTTGCGGCTCTGACGACTTCGTCGAATGAAACGCTTGGTTGTCTCATCGGGTTCTCCGGGTGGCTTCGATTTACCGTATTGTACACGTTACGTATAACGTAACAAATATAACGGTAAAACGTTATAGTTCAACATAACGTAAAATAGGTTGAACTAGCCTCGAGGGGAGAAGATACTGGAGTGACATAGGCTGACGACAAATTTAGTGCTTTGTGTTGAAACTTTGGGAGTGCCACACAAACTATTGAACTACCGACTAAAAAAGCTCTGATTTCCACGCAAAGCGCTAAATTTTTCAACAGAAAGTACTAAATTTCACGTAAAACGCTAAATTCTGCGTATCCAGAAGCCCGAACCGGCTGAGGCAACATTGATGACTAACAACATGGTGAGTAACAGGCCGGCCGACCAGCAGCTCGTAAGGGAAATCTCTGAGGTCTTCCCCTGGGGACATCCACAATGGGCTCAGTCGATCCCAGTACGGAGAGGTTTTCTGAGGAACGATAGACCCTTAATATCGGCCGACACTGACTGTGAAGCTGTAGCTATGTGGCTGGCGGAAGTGGCAAAGAATTCAGAGCGGACGCTGGAAGCCTATAAGCGGGAAGCTGAGCGGCTACTGCTGTGGGCAGCCGACAGCGGGATGGCCTTGTCTGAGGTGTTGCGTGATGACCTGAGCGCTTATCACGATTTTCTCGAAGACCCCCCGAAAAACTCACCTTTGATAGGAAAAAAAGTCTACAAGCGAACTGACATAAGATGGCGTCCGTTCACAGGGGCTTTGTCAGAGAACAGTATTAAAGCCTCGTTCACCATACTCCGCAGCCTTTACAGCTACTTGTCGAGTTCTGCTTGGTTACGGGCCAACCCCTTCCCTGACAAGAAATTCAAACCAGCACCAGAACCAGACCCCGGCAAGCGCTCTTTGAATAAGTTCGAAATGAGAGCCATTTTTAGCTGGTTAAGCGTTAACTCTACCTCAGCAAAAACTGATTTCCAGCGATTAACTGCAGCAAGAACCCGCTGGGTTGTGGCTATCCTCTTGCATCTGGGTTTGCGGGAGTCGGAATGCGCTATGGCAAGTATGGGTGATTTTGAGTACGTACGGCAGGCCAAACGGAATTTCTGGGAACTGGCCGTCACCGGGAAAGGTGGAAAGCGTGCGTCGATCGCCGCCAGTGAACAATGTATGCAAGAGGTGCAGAGATTCCGAGTGGAACTGGGGCTTAGCCCAATGCCATCCCCTGGAGAAGAATTCCCTTTGGTGCCTGACTTAAGACAGTTCCGGAAAAATTCCAGTGAAGCTGCTTCACAAGCGAAATATTTCAAACCCGTAGAGCGTACGTTGATCTACAAGCTTGTAAAAGATGTGTTTCGCCGTGCCGCGGACCTGTTAGAGGCTGCTGGCGGGCCGGAGGAAGATGCGGCAGAAAGGGCGCACGCGGCAGCAAATCTTCGTAGAGCGAGCCCTCACTGGCTGCGTCACACTTCGATTACTGATCTTGTTGCGGTGGAGCCCGACCTAACCATTGCACAAAAATTTGCTCGCCACACAAACATTAACACCACTGCCCACTACGCGAAAAAAGGAAACGAAGAAGTAGCTGATCGCTTAGAGAAGAGGCCTCGGTATGAATGAACCTGAGTGCTGAGTTAGGCCGACAAAGTAGCGGTAACCTTTAGGTTGTGCTTTGCCACCGCGTGATAACTTCCCCTGATTGTGAAGCGTTCCGGAGCATGGCATGGTCAAGGAATTTGTAGGCGGGAGTTACCTCGGTCTAGCACTTTGCGCATTACTAATACTGCCCGGGTGTACAGACTATCCAAGAGCAGGTTCTGTCACGATCTCTGATTGGGACCAGAACGAGCTGTCCTATGAAGGCGTCGATGGTGCTGTTTACGGCGTAGATGAGGAAGCACTTCGCGCAACAGAGGTTTTTCTGTCTGATCGAGAGCAATTAGGAAGTCTTCTTGTCAAAACATGGTCCGCTCAACTAGCCGGATCCGGTTTTCCTGAACTTGATCTTAGATATCCTGGAGCTGATGCAAACTCCATGGTCAATCTACCGGCTGACCTGAGAGCTCTCGCTGCAAATAAAGAAGCTGAAATCCGGACTGAGGTCCAGAATGAAGCAAGTAAGACCTCGACCAGCCTGGCCGAGGCGGTTTCCGAGCTTAAGCAAATCGAAATAGCTGAGCTCCGGTATCAAGCGGTTATCGAAGAGGCCGATGCCAAATTAAAGGCTGCTGAAGATGAGTCCTCACCTGGCGCGATCGAGAACGCAAAAAAGGCAGTTTTTCTAGCCCAGACCCAAGCTGCGCAAAATTACGGGACGATTTCCCGGAGGCAGTACCGTTCGCAAGAGCTTACTCAAGAGATCGAGCGCAATTCACGACGGCTTCATAAGCTTTCTAGTGACGCTTACCTTACCGACCAGCTCGAGCGGGGTTACGTAAGTTTTGCTGAAGAAGATCACAGCAAGGTCCGCGATTACGTTAAAAGCATGCAGGTCGATGTCATTAGCAAGCTGAAACCCTTAGCTCGCATTGCCCAAAGAGATACCAATTTCGAAGGATCCGCAGACGGGCTGGAGGGGTTGATCGTAGCCGGCCGAATGAACTTGGTGGGCGGGAAAGGCAGTGTAAGCCCTCATACCTTCATGAGCTACGTCGACCTTGCAGACGAGTCTCTAACACACGATGGGCGGATCAAGATCACCATCAACGAGAGAAACCTGGTGAATACCCCTGCGCTTAGCGAAAACTCTGGGCAAGAAGAGATAGTGCTAGAAGCATTAATCAGGAGCGTGAGCAAAGGTGGATTTAACGGGGAAGTATTGTTTTCCCCAGGGGCATAACCATGCATACCTCGGTCATCGACCTTTTGCTTGTTCTCTCCGTGCCTGTTCTTGCAGGGACGCTGTTAGCCATCGCCAACGGGCTCTATTACCGGGCTCTAGGGCGGCATCAGGTTAAGGGCTTGCTAATTACCGGTTTGATCGGAACTCCCATTCATGAGATCTCTCATGCGCTCATGGCTCTCCTTTTCAGGATGAGGATCAATAGGATTGCCTTCTATAAGCCGGATCCAGGATCGAACACGCTTGGTTACGTGGACTATAGCTACTATCCGGCACGGTTCAGCCACAAGCTCGGATTGATCTTTGTCGGGCTAGCGCCACTCATATTCGGCAGCTACCTGGTCATGGGCCTTTTCACAATAGTTGGGTTCCCATCGCTTCATTCATTCACCGGATTTACGGACCTCACCGACTTGGCAGCTCCAGCTTTCTGGGAGCGGGTAGTCGACTGGGCTAGGGCACTTGTTGGTTCAGTCGACGGAGTGGGTATGGGCTCAGTTCTTCTACTGGCGGTGATGATCGGTACCCACGCCACACCAAGCAAAACTGACCTTAGGGGCGCCTCAGGGGGAGCCCTAGCGGTCGTAACCGTTCTTCTCGGCTTATCGCTCTTACAAGAGGTTCTGCCGGCGCTGAACCAGGCTCTAGGGTCTTATCTACGGTTCGGAATTTACCATGTCAGCACTGCCATCGTTCAGCTTGCGCTGTTATCAACGCTGGCTGGGATGCTACTGGCTGGAGGGGGACTCATTATTAGGTTCGTTTTTCAGCGAAGAGTTTTACCCAACTCAACCGGGGAGATTGCCCAGTCATGATCGAACAAATGCCTGTGGCTGGGGGGTTTGGGGAGACTGTGAAAATTTACCGTCCGAACAAATCCGGCGTCGGTGCGGCAATCACAGTTCAGGCGGTTACATCGCGAGGCGAAAACCCTATATCCACGGTGAATATCGAAGCGGCGTACTGGCCAGCTGCCGCAAAAGCGCCGCTATGGCAGGAAAAAACCGTTGTTCAGGTGAGCAAGTCTGAGCTCCCAGCTTTCGCGGCGACGTTATCCGGCTTCCTGCCCTCCATGAGTGCGAAGTTTCATGGTTCCGCGAAAAACACAGGGTATTCACTTGATGGCAGAACTATGGAGCTGTCCGTTTTCGCGCCCAGTCGGAAAATTCGTGTTGAGCTTAACCCGGAAGAACTCTTCTGGCTGAACACGCTCGTTATGAGCCAGCTTAAAACCTTTCGTCCGGGCCTTTCAGCTTCGGACATGCTCAATATCCTGAAGCTTAGCTACGCCAGGCGCGGCCGAGTCAACGAACTAGGTTGATCTGTTCACCCGTATAGCTATGGGAGTTGGATAGTGATCAATCTGGCCATGGCGGTGTTCAGAGTGGCGTGGCTGACTTGCTCCCTGAGTTCGACACCAGAAAGCTGGCTGACAAAGGCTACCCTTACAACTGGCCAGATAGCTATGCGTCAGACGAGAGAAGCCGGAGTGGTTAAGCAAAGCCAGATCGGTCCTGATGCAAAGCGGTCGCGATTAAACTGGAGGAATGCTGGCCGGCACACGGTCTGAGAGGTCATTTAGGATAGGCATATTGAAAAGTGGTTCGCCCATTGCTCCCCTTTCCTCAGACACATGAAAACGCCATTTCCTGTGGATAAGTCAGTTTTTTCTGGGTCGCCCATTGCTCGATGTGGTTCGCCCATTGCTACGGAACAGTTTGCCCTTTGCCAGAAGTGGTTCGCGCTTCGGTGTTTCGTGGTTCGCGCATTGGTAAAAGTGGTTTGAACATTGCTTTTCTCCGTTTTTTCTCTTTTTATGTCAGCTGGTTGGACGCCTTTAAGTAGTAATCGTTCTAAGAGAAAAAGAAGGGTTATTGCTTTTATTTGTGTGGATAACGGGCATAAAGGCGCCTCCATTCGCTTCCTGGGGTATGCAAAGGGACGTTTTTACCACCACTCCAGAACCATGGCCGTAAATTCCCCGCATTTCTCACGTAAAATTCCTCTTAATGCGGTTTCTGTGTTCGGCACAGAACCAAAGTGACGTTTTTCAGCATATCCTAGAACCACTGCATCTACCGCCTCGGGGCAAAGGGACATTTACCCGCTTGTCTTAGAACCACCACGCTCTCTGGCTGACCTAAACACAATGCAATTTGGTAGCCCAGATCGAACCAAAGGGACAATTTTGGTCGGCAGCTGGAACCAAAGTGACGATTTAAACCGCCTCCTTGAACCAAAGGGATGTTTTTCTAAACAGCCTTGAACCAGATAGATACATGAACGATACTCCATCTCAAGCAAAGGGACACTTTTGCCCCTCGTCCTGAACCACTTTTTGGACCAGCGGAGATCCGCGATGAACAAGCCAGCCACTTCCGATCGGAAACCCAGCTCGTTTCGGGTAGATCAGGCCATTCTTCGCAATAAGGATGCGGCCATGGAATTTATCGGCCGGAGTGGGCTGCCAAAACCAGAACAGGACTTTTTGACAGAGATCATTCTCTTTTCAGAGAAGGTGCTCCTGGACAATCCCAACCATGCGTCAGAGCCTGTTGAATTCGCTTTCGGTGAGTTCCAGGATTGGCTTGACGGCAAAGATATAAAGGGGACCTCCCGTAAAGCGGTTAGACGGAAGGCGTTCAGCCTTTGCGAGGCGGATCTTATGTCCAGCACAGAGCGCTCCTTTGCCAGCGGCGGAAGACCTGCTCGCATTTTCACCCTCAAACCTATCCATAAAGAGTCTGTTCAATCATCCCAGCAACGCGAACTGGAAGAACACCTCCAAGGCCACCGTAATACTCGGACCAAGACAACCCGAGCCATCTTGAAGCACCTGAGAGAATCAGACGCTCAGATGATTAAGCACTTCCACAAGTCCAGAAGCGTTACTGAGACACTCTTTACTGGAGTGCTTGATAGGGCAATGAGATTCACGACTTTTGAGAAGGTCGAGAATAACCGGATCACCAACAGCTTTAGGATTAAGAAGGCAAAGGTGACGGTCATGGCCACAACCCAAACGGGACCTTCTTCTGAGTTGGCGACCCTGGCCGATCAGAGAGTGATCCGGGCTGTAATAACCGAGATTGCCCATTACATAGAATCCTCAATCCAGGAGAACATCCTCAGAGCTGACGTGCCGAGACAGTCCAGTCTATTTGGCGATAGCGAGGACGATTTTTATTTTGATGACAGCGGTCCGTCGGATATCACCGTGGATGAATCCGGTGTTTCAGGCATCGAAACTAACAGGCAGCGGTACGAGCATCTTGAGGCCGACGCCATTGAACGGATCCACAACTCCTTTTTTATTGATGTGGTCAGCCTGGCCAAGCGGATGGATTACGCCTCGCCGTCAAGCTCCTCTGTTAGGCGCCTTATAAATTCCAGTCTTCGCCGGCTCTACGATACAAATTTTCGCCTAATGATTGACGCTTCAGACACAAAGAAAGCCCTGGACGTCATGAATCTTTTTGACCTCGACGATTTTGTTACCGATTTCCGGTTTCTGACTGTGCTGAAGTCCCAGTACGAAAAAGGCTTCATTGAAGGCGGTGAGGGTGACGATCACTCAAAGGCTGAATCCGTTCATACGGTCCCCGGGAATGCCCTTCGGGAAATGACAGAGTTGGAAATGGATGAGCAAAGAATCGACCCGTACAACCCTGACGAATTGAAGAGAGTTCGTGTGTGGCGCCTATCACTTGACCCGCATCTGTTCAGCCGGCTGCTGGATAAAGAAACACGAGCCCTCTATACCGCTCATCCAGACATCATGAAAGAGGGTTCTGGCCTGGCCCAGACGCTCTACAATCTGTTCACCCAAACTATCGGTCGGAGCAATCGCCAGCTCAAAGGCCAGGCAGAGAATGTCTTTTCCATGTCTCTTAAAGACCTGCACAACTTGCTCTGGCCCACTAGGACCTACAGCCGTTTTGAGGTTGAGCTCGTGGAGCTGGTGAAACGCTATACCGCGGCTGAGAATTGGGACGCCTCTCTTACCCTTAATTCCACCACGATGTTTGGGTACCGCTTCACTTTGATGCGAAATAGTGGCGAAGAGGGACGCCTCTGGCTTCGCGTAGAGCGCGACAGAGCCGACCCTTTGGCTGGAGATCAGTCGTACCACAACAGAACGCTAGCCGCAGGATCTGCGCCGCCAAACTAAGACTGGAATTTCGTACGCGATTAGTCGAGCGCACGCCCCACACTTCTAGCATTTATGGAATTCATGACATTCAGCTCGATCGAGGTCTTTTCGACCAAATGCCCGCGGAGCAACTAATGAGCAATGGCATTAATAAACTCGAGTTTAAGAATGCAGATTTTTTTCTCGCGGAAATCCTCGGCGGTCATTTTAATGACGCCCATCTTTTTCGCGGTCAAAGCAAAGCCAGTGATTCGCTTACACCTGGAGTGGCCAGAAAACCGCTTATAGCAGAACCTCACCGGAATGTTTTATCGGGCCAAAGCAAGGAAGGCCAGCAGTTACGCTGCCGCGAGTTCCGCCTACTCAGGGATTTCATAAGGGGTTGCGACATCGCCGGGACACCTATTCCTGGTGATGGACCCGAGCTCAGGCAGAGTTTTCAACTGGCAGACCCAAAGTGGCCTGTTCCTTTTGCAATGACATTTGCTGGCGGCTTTTCGGCTGCGCCACCTCTAGAAGGGCCCCTAATACCAGACAATGAATGGCCAAAGCCGTCTAACTACCCGCTGATCGTAATGGCCCAGCATCATGGGTTACCTACCCGCCTACTCGATTGGACCAGGTCTCCTTATGCTGCGTTGTATTTCGCTGCGATCGGCGGTATGGCTACTCTGGCAGATGAGAAGGAAAAGAAAACCTCTTCGATATCGGTATGGGTTATTGATGCAAAAGCCATTAACAGCCTGGGCAAGGAGAAGTCGACGTTTTGTGTGCTTGAAACCCCATCAAGCCTGAGCGTCAACATCACGCCCCAGCAAGGCTGCTTCACTACGTCCCTAAAGAGGATGGGCGATAAGACTGACTACGACCTCGACAAAGCTTGTGGGTTGCAGAACCACATAACCCAGTACACCTTGCCTGTACTGTTATCACCATATATTTACCGTGTATGCGCCAGAGCAGGGTATACGGCAGCAAAGCTATTCCCGGGCCCCGACGGAGCGGCAAAGCACGCCAATGAATTGCAGCTGATACGGCTCTTGAGTGCAATGGGCCACTAACGAGCTGCCTCGGGGACATGGAGCCTGCATGACGTTGAACGACCTTACCAAGGCCGAGAAATGTTCGCGAATAGCAAAAGCTGTTCGTAGTGCATTTGAGCAACTCAAACGCGAGGATCTCCTCCCTAATGACATGAAAGATTTTCCCAAAGGCTGTTGCGGGTACGCTTCGGTTGTTCTATCCAAAATCCTCGAGCTTTATGACATCAAGGGGGTTACCTACGAGCTAGCCATCGTAGAAGGTGCGTTTCATGGCTGGCTTGAGGTAAATGAGCAGGTCATCGATATAACAGGAGATCAGTTCTCAGGCCGGCCGGAAGTGTACGTGGGTAAAAAGACGGGGATCTATGAGCTTCAGTCAGACTCTGCTGCAGAGCTTTCTCAAGAGCTCACAGAAGATGAAAAAAGGGTTTTCGAGAAGTTATTAGAAAAACTTAGGCTTAGTGAATAGATCCCAAGAGCGGCCACTCTAGAGGAACCTGGAGCGCGGGTTTCCGGCCTTATCAACGGAGCCATGTCGCACTTCAGGTTGAACGCTGCTCAATGCTATAGATCAGATCGTCTGCCAGGATGGGCACAACCGGTTCTCCTGGGAAAAATTTAAGTGGAATTGACGTCTCACGCGTAACAACAATATCTGGGTCACCTGTTTTTTGAATCAGATAGCGTCTATAGCTATCCATGGCCGCCAACTCACGTAAAGCCTGCCGAAGTTCACCGTCATTCAATTCGAGAGCACGCCAGTAGCGAAGTGAGACCAGATATCTCTTACCTCTGCTGTCCGTTTGAGCGTAGCGCAGTTGAATTCGCCAGCTTCCGTTCCGGAAGCCTATGAGTAGATTGCCACCCTCGATACCAGTGAAGGCTGCTTGATTCGTGACTGGAGCTAGACGCTCTCGAGGGGCAGTTCGCGCTAGCATCGCACCAATAAGACCCCCCCACGCTTGGATGAGCGATTCGTATATGGTCGACTGAGAGTCCTTAAAGTAATCGTGCCAAACTCCCTCTTCATGCCTCAGGAATAACCGCCAGCCATGCTCTACCCGGTAAATACCTGTCGGAAGGTAGAAGGTCTCGGCGCCTACTTGCAGTGGTTTGAACTTCAGGTGAAATCCGTTGAGGGCGACTGGCTTCCTTGGTTTGCGCAAATCGGCCCTCTTCAACGTCGATGCGAGCTCATCCTTGTCGCCAAATGTGGTCGTGGGACTGAATTCCGCCTGCTTTAAAGGAATGCCAAACAGGATCGCCTCAAGATCAAGGTGATCCCAGTTTCCCTCAGGCACCTCCATCTCTTTCGGTAAATCATTAAGGCTCAAAAGCCTCTTGGGAGGCCGGCCGCTATCGATAGCTCTTTCAATAAGGCGAACGATTGCCAGAGCTTCGTTGAGATAACGGTCGAGTTGCTCCTTTGCCTGTTGCGGGCTTTTTCTATAACCAATCTCTGATATTTGCCCAACGGTGGTAAGCGCAGTCTGTAGTTTTCCGTCCCGGAGGACGGTTTGTACTGTCGAGACAGAAACAACTCTGAAAGTAGTGGCCCGGTTCTGATGGTAGCGGCAAGTTCGCGATAAACGGATCCGGCTGTGCCCAGTATCCAAAACGGGAGTGCGCTTCCGCCCCGTACGCCGAACGTGGTCTGCTGTGGTGTTCAT